>NZ_JBBMEX010000004.1:0-212359 GCF_040096355.1 Maccoyibacter intestinihominis | reverse complement strand
AAACCCAAACATCTTTATAGTGATAGAAAAAGGCTCCGAGAAACATGATTTCTCGGAGCGCTTTGTCTACAGTCTGAAAAATGCAGCTTTATGCTGCATTTTTTATGAATAGGTGGTTTGGAGCAAAGAGTAAAACGGCAATAGGAAGATTGGCTTGAGGTAGTGAAAATTTTTGATTATAATAGAATTAGGTTGTAAAAGCAGGATATTGGTGTTGTGAAAACATATTTGGATATGTCACAAATTAATACAATATATAGGAGAATGAGAAAATGGAAAATAAAGGATATCCAAAGGTATTATATCATTATGCAAGCATGGAGAAAGGTACAAGTATATTGAAACATAAAAATATTAGATTATCTGATATAACAAAAAGCAACGATGTGAAAGAAATGAGCATTTTCTTTCCAGATTTATTTGATGAAATGCTTAAAAATTATGATGAACATAATGGTTTTAGTTATAAGTTTGAATATAAAGGAAAAGGTAATAGGCAGGCATTTGGATTATTTGTAAATGAGTTAAAGAAAAAAATAGAAAAAGAATTTGAAGATGGTAGCATTGCAACTTTTGCTTTGTGTCTTTCAGAAGAAGGAGATTTATTAAGTCAGTGGAGAGGATATGCAGATGATGGAAAGGGGATATGTCTTGGACTGAATGTGGAAGAGATATTAAAGTTTGTTGGTATCTCTTCAGTAAGTGGATTTTCTTTGGAGAAAGTAGAGTATTTATCAAAAGAACAAATTGATGAATGGGTAAAAAATGTTGCAAATCAGATGTTAGGTATAGTTGAAATCATTTTGGGAGCCATTGAAGAGGGAAATATACAATATTATTCAGCAAAAGAGTTTGATGAGGACATATTTAATACAATATACTATAATATTTTAAGTGAAGTAGAAGAGAGTATAAAATTTAAGACAGAAGGATTTAAAGAAGAGAAGGAATGGAGATTTTTTATCAAAAATTCTTTAAACAAGGATGATATAAAAGGGAAAAAAATTACATCCATTGGTACGTTAGGAGAAGGAGCACGAAGAAAAACAAGTAAATATGTTGCAGATAATGTTGAGTTTAATATAAAAGAAAACGACATGGTTCCTTTTGTAAGTTTAAAATTTGAAAAGTTTCATAATAATTTAATTAATCAAGTGATATGTGGACCTAATAATAAAATTCGTGAAAAGGATTTAGAATTGTTTTTACGAAAGTATGGTTATAGAAATTGTAAAGGGAGAAAAACTAATATTACCTATATTGTACGCTAGGACATACATAGGAGAGCACAGCGTGGATAGTAGTTTGTTTACAGAGTCTGTGGAATATGATTTGTTAGACCTTGAGTATTATATCCATATCCATTTGTGAAATCCGCAGGTGGCAGACCGAATTGTTGATGGAATTATTGATACGATTGGTGGATTGGAAATATATTTTGCGATTGTAAATGGTTTGGCATTTGTATCATCGAAAAAAATTAAGCATTGGCTGTAGTCCTTGTAAAAATATAGGGGCAGCCAATTTGGTGTATTTAAATAGATTAATTAGTTTACAGACAATCTTGTTGATTTATCAAGTTGTACTTGGAGGTAAATATGGGAAGACCGAAACATAGAAAAATTTATATTTTACTTGTGATACTATTTTTTATGGCAGGTGTTTTATTGGGAATCCGGTATTTTCAATCCAAAGAATCGGTAGAAATACGAAAAAAAGACGCAGCATCTCATATAAAAAAAGAACATCCCATGAAAATCCCAAAAGAGACAGAGAAAGCGCAGAGGGAGTCAGAAAAAGTGCAGGAGCAGGAAAGCATGGAAACGGAGGAAAAGGCTGAAGTCAACATAACAGAAACACAGGCGGGGGATGTTGTGGAAGATTCTGTTTTGGCACAAAAAGGTATGGAGCAGTTTTTTTATAAAGAGGAACTGTCGGATGAAGTATTTGCAAGAATGGATGGTGTATCTTATCCGCAAAATGCCCGGATTGGCAGAGACGAACTGCGATATCTTCGGGTATTGCATACCGGGTTTGACGGTAAAACCCATATAGGAGAGCTGGTTGTCAATCAAAAGATTGCAGACGATGTTTTAGATATCATGAAAGAACTCTATGAGAAACGGTATCCAATCGAAAAAATGCTCTTAATAGACGAATATGGTGCAGACGATGAAGCATCCATGAGTGACAATAATACATCTGCGTTTAATTACCGCACCATTGCCGGAACAGACCGGCTTTCTAAGCATGGACAGGGGTTAGCGGTAGATATCAATCCAAGATATAATCCATGCGTGCGGACAAAAAACGGGATCACTACGGTAGAGCCGCAAAACGGAAGCACCTATGTGGATAGGAATGCAGATTTTTCTTATAAAATTACAGAAGGAGACCTGTGCCTGCAACTTTTTTCAGAACATGGATTTACATGGGGAGGCAGTTGGAACAGTGTAAAAGACTATCAGCATTTTGAAAAGGCAGTAGAGTAAGGTATCCGATATTCGGATGAATAATTATACATATTGACGGAGAATAAGAATTGCATTTTTACAAAAAGTGAGATAAAATAAAACAGCTATGTATGATAGAAACGAACCGTGAATCGTAGCAGGATTGATCGAGGCGGAAAATGAACCAGCAAAAGAATCAGCAAAAAAATCAGACGAAACAAAATTACCAGAAAATCTTAGACCGTACCATAGAGGAACTACAGCAGCTACAGCGTGTTCCGACATTATTGCTGCACAGTTGTTGTGCTCCATGCAGCAGCTATGTACTGGAGTATCTGTCGGAGTATTTTCAAATTACGGTGTTATACTATAATCCGAATATTTTTCCGGATGAGGAGTATAAAAAAAGAGTGGCAGAGCAAAAGGAGTTCATTGAACGGTTCCCGGCAAAAAATAGGATCTCATTTATAGAAGGAAGATTTAATAAAGAAGATTTTTATGCGATGGCAAAAGGTTTAGAAGAGGTGCCGGAAGGCGGAGAACGATGTTTTTCCTGCTATGAAATGAGACTGCGTGAGGCGGCGGAATATGCAAAACGGTTGGGAATGGATTATTTTACAACAACCCTTTCTATCAGCCCTTTGAAAAATGCGGCAAAGCTTAACGAGATTGGCTTGAAGTTAGAAGAGGAATACGACGTGCATTATCTGTTATCGGATTTTAAAAAGAAAAACGGTTATCAGCGCTCCGTAGAGTTGTCGCATGAGTACGGAATGTACCGCCAGGATTATTGTGGCTGTGTGTTTTCCATGCGGGAAAGGGAACGTGTCCGCAAAGAACAGACAGAGAGATAAAAAATTATAAATCAAATAAAAAAGAAAGAGGTAAGGAACATGGCACAGTTATGGGGAGGACGTTTTACAAAAGAGACAGATCAGCTTGTCTATAATTTTAATGCGTCCATTACATTTGACCAGAAATTTTACAAACAGGATATCGAGGGAAGCATTGCCCATGTTACAATGTTAGGAAAACAGGGAATTCTTACAAACGAGGAAGCGCAGGACATCATTAAAACCTTAAAAGAGATCCAAAGTGAAGTAGAGAATGGAACGTTAGAAATTTCCTCAGAGTATGAGGATATCCATAGTTTTGTGGAGGCAACCCTGATTGACCGGTTAGGTGATACCGGTAAAAAATTACATACCGGAAGAAGCCGTAATGATCAGGTGGCATTGGACATGCGTCTTTATACCAGACAGGAAGTAATGGCAACCGATGCATTGTTAGAAGAATTGTTAAATGTACTTTTAAGAATCATGGAAGAAAATACAGAGACCATAATGCCGGGATTTACACATTTACAGAAGGCACAGCCGATTACGTTAGCACATCATATGGGAGCTTATTTTGAGATGTTTAAAAGAGACAGACAGCGTCTGCGTGACATCTTTGAAAGAATGAATTACTGCCCACTGGGCTCCGGTGCATTAGCAGGTACCACCTATCCACTGGATCGGGATTATACGGCGGAACTGATGGGATTTTACGGACCAACCTTAAACAGTATGGATGGAGTGTCCGACAGGGATTATCTGATCGAGTTCTTATCAGCTCTTTCTACGATTATGATGCATCTGAGCCGTTTTAGCGAAGAAGTCATTATCTGGAATTCAAATGAATATCAATTTGTAGAGATCGATGATGCTTACAGCACTGGAAGCAGTATTATGCCACAGAAGAAAAATCCGGATATTGCGGAATTAGTCCGTGGCAAGACCGGACGTGTCTATGGTGCATTGGTGTCACTGCTCACAACCATGAAAGGAATCCCGCTAGCATATAATAAAGATATGCAGGAGGATAAAGAACTTTCCTTTGATGCGATGGATACGGCAAAAGGCTGTATTGCATTGTTTACAGGCATGTTAGATACGATGAAATTCAATCAGGAAGTGATGCGCAACAGTTCGAAAAACGGATTTACCAATGCGACAGACGCTGCCGATTATCTGGTAAATCATGGCGTACCATTCCGTGATGCACATGGGATCGTAGGTCAGATCGTACTTTACTGTATTGATAAAAATATGGCGATCGATGATATGTCTTTAGAGGAATTAAAAGCCATCAGTCCGGTATTTGAAGAAGATATTTATGATGCAATTTCCATGGAAACCTGTGTCAATAAACGTCTGACGATCGGCGCACCGGGAAAAGAGGCAATGGAAAAAGTAATTGCCTTAGAAAAAGAATATCTTGCAAAAAATCATGGCTCAGACTGGTTAAAACAGTAAGAATTGTTGAAAATGCATAAGAAATTTAGAAATCTAAGAGAAAATTTTAGCAAAATATGAATTGTTTTTTTGTCGAAAATAGCATAGTATTTTAACAGAAAGACAAATGTCCGCAATAAGCGGACAAAACAAGCGAAATGTGTGAGGAGATTAGATATGAGCGACAGATTAAAAGTAGGTATTTTAGGCGGAACGGGAATGGTAGGACAGCGTTTCATTTCCCTGTTAGAGAATCATCCGTGGTTTGAGGTAACGACCATTGCAGCAAGCCCTAGAAGTGCCGGTAAGACATATGAAGAGGCAGTCGGAGGAAGATGGAAGATGGACACTCCAATGCCGGAAGCCGTGAAAAAGATTGTTGTCATGAATGTCAATGAAGTGGAAAAAGTAGCATCAGAAGTAGATTTTGTATTTTCCGCAGTAGATATGACAAAAGAGGAAATCAAAAAAATCGAGGAAGAGTATGCAAAGACAGAGACACCGGTTGTATCAAACAACAGTGCACATCGCTGGACACCGGATGTACCGATGGTAGTACCGGAGATCAATGCAGAACATATGAAAGTCATTGAGTTCCAGAAAAAACGTTTAGGAACCACCAGAGGATTTGTGGCAGTAAAACCAAACTGTTCTATTCAGTCCTACGCACCGGTACTGACGGCATGGAAAGAATTTGAGCCATATGAGGTAGTTGCAACCACTTATCAGGCAATTTCAGGTGCAGGAAAAACCTTTAAAGACTGGCCGGAGATGGAAGGCAACATTATTCCATACATCGGTGGCGAAGAAGAAAAGTCTGAAAAAGAGCCGCTTCGTATCTGGGGCGAGATCAAAGACGGTGTGATCGTACCGGCGGAAAGCCCGGTCATTACCTGCCAGTGCATCCGTGTTCCGGTATTAAACGGACATACAGCAGCCGTATTTGTAAAATTCAAAAAACAGCCGACCAAAGAGCAGTTGATCGAAAAACTTGTAAACTTCAAAGGAGCACCACAGGAGTTAGGACTTCCGAGTGCACCAAAACAGTTTATCCAGTATTTAGAAGACGATAACCGCCCACAGGTAGCTTTAGATGTGGATTATGAAAACGGAATGGGCGTATCTGTCGGACGTTTAAGAGAAGATACGGTATACGATTGGAAATTCGTTGGTTTATCCCATAATACAGTCCGCGGAGCCGCAGGCGGAGCGATTCTGTGTGCTGAGCTTTTAAAAGCACAGGGATATATTACAAAAAAATAAAGAAAGTATTGTTGTTTTTTGAAAGAAGCCGCAAATGTGGCTTCTTTTTTGGATATAGGAAATTTTGTTCTGGCAAAAATTTTTGTAATAAGATTTTAAATCAAGCTGTTTTCTATGGTATAATCGGAATGAAAATAATCAGCTTTCCCTTTTGGGAAAACATAGTAAATAACGGGGAACAGGTGGAAGGAGATTTTTTTATGAAGGCAAAAAGGATTTCAGCATGGATCATTGCAGTATCACTCTGCATTACAAACAGCGGACTGGTGTATGCAGCCGAAAATACCGGAATGGAAGAGAGCACCATACAGGCAGTTCAGGAAGAAGATTCCATAAAAGAAAAAAAGGATGAGGAGCCTGCAGCGGAGTGTGTTTCTGAGGACGTACAGGCGGAAATAAGCAATGAAAATGAATTAAGTGGGGAAATTACCACGGAAACGGAAAACGTGCCTGAAAACGGCACTCAGGAACAGCACGATTGGGAAGCTAAATTATATTTAGATGGAACGGCAGAGATCACAAAATATACGGGCAGTGATAAGGATGTAGTCATACCATCCACGATCGAGGGTCATACGGTAACCTCACTGGAGCAGGAGGTATTTTATAAGAATACAACGGTGGAAACCATTCATATACCGGCAACAGTGATCCATATGGGGCATCCCGGAGATGTAGTGATAACTACATTTGATGGAACAAAATCACTGAGATCGATCACAGTGGAAGAAGGAAATCCGGTTTATTTTTCCAGGGATGGGGTGTTGTTTCGGTATGCAGCAGATAATGGGAAACCAATGATTGAGCGTTATCCGGAAAATAAGCCGGGTGAAACATATATTATTCCGAGAGATATTGATGCAGTAGGAGATTTTTATCAGCCTAAAAATCTAAGGAAGATCGTTATTCCTGATACGGTAAGTTTTATCGGAATATCAGCATTTACGGGACTTTCAGACGCAACGATAGTATTCTGCCATACCGAACCTTCACAAGTTGATGTAAGAGATATATTTGCCAGTCTTACAAACTGTAAGATCATTGTTAAGAATCAGGCAATGAAAGAAGCAATTGGATCGGCAGATGACTTTTATAATTCGGAAAACACCAGTGTGTTGTTGGAGTCCGAATTATCTGCAGAAGAAAGAAATGCATACCTGACACCGGCAACAGATCTAACCTTTGCTGATGGAAGCAGGACAAAGAACATCACATTAGAGCCGGAGGAAAACTGTACGATCGACTATCAGCTTTTCCCGGAAGACACAACGGATGTTGTGACATGGAAAAGCTCCGATGATAAGGTGGCATATGTAGAGACAATTAATGGACATTCTACATTAAAAGCAGTCAATCATGGACAATGTACCCTTGTTGGAACAGATGGAAGAGGTCGTACACTTACAATAAAAGCGGTTGTCTCTGTACCGATTAAAGATATTCAATGTATGGTTCACTATGAACAATTTACCAATAATGGAATAGCCGTCTTGGACTATCATACGGTAAAGCATGATTTCAGTTTTAATGCAGAGGGAGAACACAGAGTCTATTTTTCAATCTGGTCAAATGCTCCGGAAAGTTATGGAAAAGATACACCAACCTGTAATGAACTTTTAAATTGGAATATTACAGGTGATACAGATAAACTGGTATATGGTGTAGAACACGAATCGAATAGTTGTGGTGAGAAATGGGATGAGCACTATTTTAAAGTAAACGGAGCTGGAAGTGTCACAATTAATGTTTCGGTAAAAGATGATGATGGAAGTATAAAAAACGGGAAATTTACGGTAAAAGTTTTAAAATCGTCTATCTGCAATTCTGTAGTAAGCGTTAATAATGTAAATTACAATGGAAAAGCACAGATGCCGGAGGCGAAAGTAATATTAAAAGATAAAGAGCTGAAGAAAGGAACCGATTATACGATATCGTATTCTGATAATACGAAACCGGGAACCGGAAAAGCGATCATTAAAGGGACTGGAAATTATACTGGAGAGACAGTAGCCTATTTTGAGATACAGAAAAAAGACAGCACAACAGATTCTGGAGAGAAAGACCAAAAAACCGATCAGAAAAAAGATAACACAACCGAGAAATCAGGTCAGAAGATAACGGGTATCTCTTCCAGTTATAAGAAAGCGTATAATTCCTCCTTTACTTTAAAACCAAAAGCTAAAGGCAAGATTACCTATAAGAGCAGCAATACAAAGGTTGCCACGGTAAACAGTAAAGGCAAAGTGAAGATCAAAGGAACCGGGAAAGTAACGATCAGCATAACGGCAAAAGAAACATCGGCTTATAAAAAGCAGACGAAGAAAGTAACCATTTATGCCGTACCGGGAAAGCGTGATATTAAGAAGCTGTCCTCCGGGAAGAAAAAGCTGACGGTGCAGTGGAAGAAAGATAACCGATCAGACGGCTATCAGGTGCAGTATTCCACGGACAAAAAGTTCAAAAAGAACGTAAAGAATGTAGTGATCGGAAAGAAACAGACCACGAAGCAGACTATTAAAAAGCTAAAGACCGGAAAGAAATACTATGTACGGATCCGTTCTTACAAAAAGATAAGCGGAAAGAAATACTACGGAACCTGGAGCAGCAAAAAGACGGTAAAAGTAAAGTAGCATATAGGGAAATACAAAAAAGACATCGAAAAGATGTCTTTTTTGTGCTTCAAAGCAAAGTCGGATAATGGTGCTACTTGTAAAAATGTGATATAATATATTTTGGGTACTGTCATAACGGTAGGCGGTTAGTCCTTCTGTAGAGGGACTGTGACCCTCTGATTACATAGAAACCTGAAAATGGAATCCAGTGGAAAGGAGGGCTAAGCCAATGAGTATTGTAGACTTCATTGCAGTAGTTAGCTTCGGCTTGACCTGCTTTAGTATCGGATACACATTCGGTAAAGATAATGATAAACCACAAAAATAGCCGCCCATGTCCAAGTGAAGCAGCTATTTTTGTTTGACTTTATATCGGACTAACCGTCTATCGGCAGTACCTATTTCTAACATTATATTATCACGCAGGATTGTAATTGTCAAAGAGTTTGTAGAACAGGACATCCGGGCATCGGATCAGTTAACATGAGTTTGGCAGGAAAGCAGTATAGGAGGAAATATAGGAAATGTATGGTATTTCTTTTGAGTTAAATTTAGAAGTTTTAAAGAAAGAGTATGGTAATTCGTATCATTGTGCTTATGAAGAAGTTAGGCATGAGTTGGGCAATGTTGGATTTGAATGGACACATGGCAGTGTCTACATCAATAAAAGCAATGAAAATAGCTTGACAACGGTATATAAGGCAATCAGTCGATTATCAAAGATTGAATGGTTCAGAAATAGTGTTCGTGATATTAGAGCTTTTAAAGTAGAAGATTGGTCAGATTTTACAGAGATTGTAAAAAACGGAAGGTAAATTTAAGAGCCGTAGAATCCGATTCTTATTTTGTATATTTTCTGTAGAGGCATATAACTGAGTTTCTTTTCTTGTGGCAAAAATTAAATTGTGATATAATGAGTACAAATGAGTTAACATGCCCGCACATCGAAAGAATCTTTGATTTTTGAGATGCACTGTAGATATAGAGTATACGAAACACACATCAATTCACATATGAGGAGGGAAGTCTATGATTATCAGAACCGCTGAGATCAAACCATTAGAAGAAGAATATCAGGCAAACGGAAACCGTCTGGTCATCTATTACGGTGATGAGAACTGCCAGAAAGAGCAGCTTTTAAAATATTTTATGCAGGACAAAAAAGCCTTTTATTACAGAGCACGTCCGGCATCCGAGCAGCAGCAGCGAAAAATGATGGGGATGCAGATAGAAGAGCAGTATGATGCAGCCATAAAAAAATACACCTATGAAGAGTGTTTTAACCGGATCAAAAGCGGTGATGCGTCCAAACTGGTCGTGATCATTGATGAATTTCATCATATCGCAAAAAAGGATGATACTTTTTTAGAGGCAATTATGAAGTTAAAGGCAAAACGCCTTTATCCGGGGCCGGTTCTGATCATTTTAGCAAGCAGTGCCTTTAAGTGGATTGAAGAAGAGGGCAGGGAGCTGCTTAAAGCAAGTCTTAAAAAAGTTGACCGCATAGTGCGTTTAAGAGATATGCAGTTCTTAGAACTGGTACATGCACTGCCGGAATATTCCGTAAGCGAATGTGTGGAAACCTACGGGATCATTGGCGGAGTACCGGCATATGTGAACCGTTGGAGTTCTAAAAAAGATCTGAAATATAATGTGTGTAAGCATATCCTGTCACCAAACGGAAATCTTTTCCGTGAGGCAGAGCGCGTAGTGGGCAGGGATTTAAGGGAATTATCTGTCTATAATACGATCTTATGCTCGCTTGCAGCAGGCAACCGCAAGCTGAATGATCTTTATCACGATACGGGATTTTCAAGAGCTAAGATCAGTGTATACTTAAAAAATCTGATGGCATACGATATTGTAGAGAAGATCAGTGTGTTTGAAACCGGAGGATGGGACAATGCACAAAAAGGTCTGTATCAGATCAAACATACCCTGATCCACTTCTGGTACAAGTTTGTTTATCCGCACATGAGCGGATTGTATGAAATGAGTACCGAGGAATTTTATGAGCGCTATATCAAAGAAGAATTGAATGACTATCTGAACCGCTATTTTGTAAAAGTATGTGGTGAGTATCTGGCATTGTTAAATGCACAGGGACAGTTGGCAGTACAGGCAGTGAAAATGGGCGTATGGATCGGAAAAAAAGGAACCATTGATATCATTGCACAGGATTCCGTGCGGCAGAATATCGTGGCAATCTGCAACTGGTCAGAGCCGGAACTGACCGATGAAATGTGGAAAAATTTAGAATTTTCGATGAAACAGGCAAAAATCAAAGCGGAGCAGTATTATCTGTTTTCTGCACAGTCCTTTGATGAAGCAATCCGGGAGAGAGCAGAAGAAAATCCGAAAATAAAATTAATTGATATGAATGAATTGTAGGAGTGATTATGGCGAAAGCTTTATACATAGCGGAAAAACCAAGCGTTGCGCAGGAATTTGCAAAAGCATTAAAGTTAGAGATGCGTAACCACAATGGTTATAAAGAGGGCGAAACAGCAGTCGTGACATGGTGTGTCGGTCATCTTGTCACGATGAGTTATCCCGAAGTATATGATGAAAAATATAAAAAGTGGAGTCTTGAGACACTTCCGTTTTTACCGGAAGAGTTCCTGTATGAAGTGATTCCAAGTGCAAAGAACCAGTATGAAATCGTATCGCAGCTTTTAAACCGGGAAGATGTGGATACGATTTATGTCTGCACGGACTCAGGGCGTGAGGGAGAATATATCTACCGTTTGGTGGAGCAGATGTCAGGTGTCAAAGACAAAGGAAAGCAGCGGAAACGTGTCTGGATTGATTCCCAGACGGAAGAAGAGATTTTGCGTGGCATCCGCGAGGCAAAGGACTTATCGGAATATGATAACCTGTCCGATTCCGCATATTTGCGGGCAAAAGAAGATTATTTAATGGGGATTAATTTTTCAAGGCTTCTGACCTTAAAATATGGAAATACGCTTGCAAATTATCTGCATGAGCGATATACCGTGATTTCTGTCGGCAGGGTAATGACCTGCGTACAGGGAATGGTGGTACGACGGGAACGTGAGATCCGTGAATTTGTAAAAACACCGTTTTACCGGGTGTTCAGCAGCATGGCGATCGAAGGCACCGGCATAGAGAGCGAGTGGAAGGCAGTTGAGGGAAGTAAATTTTATCAGTCGCCAAAACTCTATAAAGACAATGGATTTTTACAAAAAGAGGATGCCGGGGCGTTTATTGCCGGTCTTACCGGAAACACGGAATTTACCGAGAACGAAAATGGACAGAGCAGCCAGCAGACCGAAGGGACACAGGCAGTTGTAGAAAAAATCGAGAAGAAAAAAGAGCAGAAAAAGCCGCCGCTGTTATATAACTTAGCGGAACTGCAGAATGACTGTTCTAAATTTTTCAAGATCAGTCCGGATGAAACCCTTCGCATTGTGCAGGAATTATATGAGAAAAAATTAGTGACCTACCCAAGAACAGATGCCAGAGTCCTCTCTACGGCAGTATCAAAAGAGATCACAAAAAATATCAAGGGTCTGCAGAATATTCCGGGAGTACGGGCTTATGCCGAAGAGATCATCGCAAATAAAAGCTATCAGGGACTTGCAAAGACACGATATGTCAACGATAAGCAGATCACCGACCATTATGCGATCATTCCGACAGGACAGGGATTTGGGGCGATGAAGAGTCTGAAACCTTTGTCAGTCAAAGTCTATGAAGTTATTACCAGAAGATTTCTTGCGATATTTTATCCGCCTGCGGTATATCAGAAAGTAGCATTGACCTCTGCGATAGAAGGAGAAAAATTCTTTTCTAATTTTAAGGTGTTAGCAGATCCGGGCTATTTAAAGGTCATGGACTACTCGTTTTTTAAGAAAAAACTGGAGGAAAAGCCGGAAGAAGATGCAGACAGCGGGCTTTGCGATACCGAACTGTTAGAACGGATTTCAGCTATGAAAAAAGGAACACAGCTTCCGGTGAAAAGCCTCTACATCAAAGAGGGGGAGACTTCTCCGCCAAAGCGTTACAACTCCGGTTCTATCATACTGGCAATGGAAAATGCCGGACAGTTGATCGAAGACGAAGAGTTAAGAGCGCAGATCAAGGGAAGCGGGATCGGCACCTCAGCGACCCGTGCGGAAATTTTAAAAAAATTAGTGGCAAATAAATATCTGGCATTGAACAAAAAGACACAGATCATCACGCCGACCCTGCTTGGAGAGATGATTTATGATGTAGTAAATGCTTCGATAAGACCATTGTTAAATCCTGATTTAACAGCAAGCTGGGAAAAAGGACTGACCTATGTGGCAGAGGGAAGCATTACGACAGAAGAGTACATGGTAAAATTAGAGAATTTTATCAAAAGACGGACAGATGTGGTATTGAATTTAAGAAATCAATATGCCCTGCGCGGTTCTTTTGATCATGCAGCCGCATATTATAAAAAAGGGAAAACGAAAGGAAAAGAGAAAGACAATGAAAAAGTGTGAGATACATCAGCTCTATAATTTAGAAGAAACCATTGCAGCGGATATTTTTAAAGGTGTGACCTATCCGTGGGAAGTGCTTCCAAAGATTAAAGATTTCATTGTGGAATTGGGAAATACCTTAGATGTGTCAGTATATGAAAAACGCGGAGAGAACATCTGGGTAGCGAAATCTGCAAAGGTGGCAGAGACAGCATTTTTAAATGGACCTTTAATCATTGATGAAGGTGCCGAGGTCAGACATTGTGCCTTTATCAGAGGAAATGCCATCGTAGGAAAAAACTGCGTGGTGGGCAATTCTACCGAGTTGAAAAATGTGATACTTTTTAATTCCGTTCAGGTTCCGCATTATAACTATGTGGGGGATTCCATTTTAGGACATAAGTCTCATATGGGTGCGGGTTCGATTACATCTAATGTAAAGTCGGACAAGACACTTGTGGTTGTAAAAGACGGAAAAGAAGAAATTAAAACAGGACTTAAGAAATTCGGGGCGATGCTTGGAGATTATGTGGAGGTAGGATGCAATTCCGTTTTAAATCCGGGTACGGTCATTGGTGCTCATACCAATGTCTATCCGCTTTCTATGGTACGCGGAGTGGTAGCAGACCATTCTATTTATAAAAATCGCAATGAGGTTGTACAAAAGAACGAGTAAGAGGAGGTAGAAGTCGATGTTATATTTTGAAAATGACTATTCTGAGGGAGCACATGAGAAGGTGTTGAAGCACCTGATCGATACCAATATGGAGCAGTTGTCCGGCTACGGCCATGATACCTACTGTGAGCGGGCAAAGCAGAAAATCAAAGAGGCATGTGAATGTCCGGATGCGGAGATTTTTTTCATCAGTGGAGGAACGCAGACAAACCAGATTGTCATTGATGCGATGCTGCAAGGGTATGAGGGTGTCATTGCAGCTACGACAGGGCATGTCAGCGGACATGAGGCAGGAGCAATTGAATTTACCGGTCATAAGGTACTCACGATTCCACAGGAGAATGGAAAGATATCGGCAGAAGAATTAAAAAAATATTTAACAACTTACTACGGTGATGCAAGTTACGATCATATGGTGTTTCCGGGAATGGTATACATCACACATCCGACGGAATACGGAACACTGTATACAAAGTCAGAATTAGAAGAGATATCCGCAGTTTGCCATGAATACGATCTTCCCCTATATTTAGATGGGGCGCGTCTTGGCTATGCATTAGCAAGTGCAGGCACAGATGTCAGCTTAACGGATATTGCAAACTATTGTGATGTTTTTTACATAGGCGGAACAAAAGTAGGGGCATTGTGCGGCGAAGCAGTTGTGTTTACAAAGAACAATATGCCGAAACATTTCTTTACCAGTGTCAAACAGCATGGCGGACTGCTGGCAAAGGGACGTTTGCTGGGCGTTCAGTTTGATGCATTGTTTACCGATTCTCTTTATTTTGAAATCGGAAAAAGTGCAATTTCCTGTGCACAGCAGTTAAAAGATGCGTTCCGCGACAAAGGATATACCTTTTATCTGGACTCGCCGACAAACCAGATTTTTATTGTGCTGGAGAATGAAAAAATGGCAGAACTGCAAAAAGAAGTGGTCTTCGGACGTTGGGAAAAGGTAGACGAAAACCACACCGTAGCCAGATTTGTGACAAGCTGGGCGACAAAAGAAGAGGATGTGAAACGGCTGATAGAACTATTGTAACATCAGATTGTTCTAATTTTTCAATATCCCCTTGATGTTTTCGACATTTTATGAGAAAATAACTACATCAGTGTGTTAAGAATTTAACGCAACTACAATTTCATCCAATCGAAAGGAGTCTTAAAATGATTTACACACAGGAAGTTCAAAACATGTGTCCGGTTGCTAAAGGTGCAAAACACGAACCGGCTCCAATCCCAGAAGAAGGCAAATGGGTACACTCCAAACAAATCGAAGATATTTCAGGTTTTACACACGGTGTAGGCTGGTGTGCTCCACAGCAGGGTGCCTGCAAACTTTCATTAAACGTAAAGAATGGTATTATTGAGGAAGCATTAGTTGAGACTATCGGATGCTCCGGTATGACACACTCCGCAGCTATGGCAGCAGAGATTTTACAGGGCAAGACAATTTTAGAGGCATTAAATACAGACCTTGTATGTGATGCAATCAATACTGCAATGAGAGAATTATTCTTACAGATTGTATACGGACGTACACAGAGTGCATTCTCTGATGACGGACTTGCAATCGGTGCAGGATTAGAGGACTTAGGAAAAGGACTTCGTTCTCAGGTTGGTACTATGTACGCAACAAAAGAAAAAGGTGTTCGTTACTTAGAGATGGCAGAAGGCTATGTAACAGGTATCGCACTTGACGAAGACAACGAAGTAATCGGATATCAGTTCGTTTCTCTTGGAAAAATGACTGACTTTATCAAAGCAGGTGATGATCCTAACACAGCTTGGGAAAAAGCTAAAGGACAGTATGGCCGTGTAGATGATGCAGCAAAAATCATCGATCCAAGAAAAGAGTAATCGAAAGGAGACGAACAGAAATGGCATTATTTGAATCATATGAAAGAAGAATTGACCAGATCAATTCCGTTTTAAACAGTTATGGAATCAGCTCCATCGAAGAGGCTGAAAAAATTACAAAAGATGCTGGACTTGACGTTTACGAGCAGGTAAAGAAAATCCAGCCGATCTGTTTTGAGAACGCTTGCTGGGCTTACACAGTAGGAGCAGCTATCGCAATCAAAAAAGGCTGCAGAAAAGCAGCAGATGCAGCAGCAGCAATCGGAGAAGGTCTTCAGGCTTTCTGTATTCCGGGTTCCGTTGCAGACCACAGAAAAGTTGGTATCGGCCATGGTAACTTAGGAAAAATGTTATTAGAGGAAGAGACAGAGTGTTTCTGCTTCTTAGCAGGACATGAATCTTTTGCAGCAGCAGAAGGTGCGATCGGTATTGCCGAGAAAGCAAACAAAGTACGTCAGAAACCTTTACGCGTTATCTTAAACGGTCTTGGAAAAGACGCTGCACAGATTATCTCCCGTATCAACGGATTCACATTTGTTGAGACAAAGATGGATTACGCAAAGAATGAATTAAACGTAGTATATGAGAAATCCTATTCTAACGGACTTCGTGCTTCTGTAAAATGCTATGGTGCAGATGACGTAGTAGAAGGTGTTGCGATCATGCACAAAGAGAATGTAGGTGTATCTATCACAGGTAACTCTACAAACCCTACACGTTTCCAGCATCCTGTAGCAGGTACATACAAGAAAGAATGTATCGAGCAGGGCAAGAAATACTTCTCAGTAGCATCCGGTGGTGGTACAGGACGTACACTTCACCCGGACAACATGGCAGCAGGTCCTGCTTCCTACGGTATGACAGATACTATGGGACGTATGCACTCTGATGCACAGTTCGCTGGTTCTTCATCCGTACCGGCTCATGTAGAAATGATGGGCTTGATCGGAATGGGTAATAACCCAATGGTAGGTGCTACCGTAGCAGTTGCTGTTTCTGTTGAGGAAGCTGCAAAGGCTGGTAAGTTCTAAGAAGAACTAAAGTATTAATTAAGAAAACGTTGAAAATGCCGTAATCTCAAGGGGTTACGGCATTTTTTTGAGTGTAAATATTTTTGGGTAAAATGATATCAGATTCCGCAAATTTTAGCTGACAGCATCTGAATGTAGTATCCATATTGCACTAAGCGTAGAAGCCAAAAGTATCCTTTACAGCAGCGGGAACTTATGATAAAATTCTCACAAAGCATACAGATTCTGGATATCTTATCAGGTGTATACCTGTCAATTCTATCTAATATCAAATCAAAAAATCTATGCTTTTAATTCAATTTAGAAAAAAGCAGGAGATGGATACGCAGACCGGTTTCTGGGGACAGACCACGGGAGACAGAAAGCACCGGTATATCGGAAAACACACATATGGCATTAAAATCCGTGATTTAGTCCGTAAGACTGCCTTTGGCATTAATTTTTCCGTGATCGGTATTGAAAATCAGAGCAACATCGATTATACATTTCCGGTATGGGCAATGTCTTACGATGTTGGAGAATACGAGAGGCAGCTTAAGTGTATCCGCAGAAGACTTCGCAGAAAAGGAAAGGATGGTCAGCATTTAACAGCAGCAGAGTATTTGTGTGGATTTCAAAAAGATATACGTCTTTATCCGGTTGTGACATTTGTGCTATACTATGGAAAAGACGAATGGGATGCAGCTACAGATTTGCATGGAATGTTGGATTTTATCCGCTGTTCTAAGGATGATGAGAGTATGCGGCAGTTAATGACGAAAGATCCTGAGTATGGAAAAATGGAAGAGGATGCCTACAATATGGCAGCTGCCTATACAGGATCAGAGAATTTACTTGCAGTCAAAGATGATTATATCGAAGGGGGCAGGGTCAATATGTGCAAAGCAATTGATGATTTAATACTGAAAGGGAAATTAGAAGGACGAGTAGAAGGAGTGCGTAAAGAACTATAAATACAGACTGTGTAGAAGAACAGGATGGAATGAAGTTAGTATAAAATATAAAAACAGAGAAAAATCCGTAATGTGATAGAGGTTTATCGTACCTGTCACACTACGGATTTTTTAGAACTCTTTTTACAGTTTCACAAATTCCGCCTTCCGTCCCCGGAAAACCGTATAATAGCGAAAACCGGCATCCTGCAGAAACGAGGGCACTTTTTTAAAATCAAAGGCGAGGTGTTCCGGTTTGTGTCCGTCAGAACCGATCGTCAGGATCTCGCCGCCAAGTTCACGGTAGCGGCCAAGGGCATCTTCCGTTGGATGCGGATGTCCAAGACCGTATTTTAAACCGGCAGTATTTAACTCGATGCCTTTTCCACGGGAAATTAACTGCTTAAAGATCTCATCTATCACGTCAGAATATTTTCGATAAGAATAATCGGCATTTTTATTTGGACCATAGCGGACAACATAGTCGATGTGTCCGTAAACGTCAAAATCGTCATAAGCCTGAATATTTTCTAGAATGGATTCAAAATATTCTAAGTAAGCCTCATACTCCGTTTTTCCTTCATAATACTCAGGATAATAAGGATCGATCCCGTGCACAACATGGGAAGAACCAATGACGAAGTCTAAAATGCTGTTCTGTAAAAGCTGACGGTTATATTCCGCGGCCTGTGGCTGTAGACCGAGTTCCACACCAATGCAGATTGGCAGAACGTTTTGATATTTTTCCTTTAACTCAGACAACTCTTTTTGATAAGCATCCATATCGAATAAAAAAAGTTCCGGTTCTTTTGGATAGTCGTAATCAATATGATCGGTAAAGCAGATGCCATCCAAACCATGTTGAAGGGCAGCCTGAACCATATCTTCCGGTTCGGCAGTGCTGTCACCGGAATAACGTGTATGTAAATGGGTGTCCCAAAGCATTTGTAATCCTCCTGTGATTATTTCATTCAATTATGCGTTACCGTGTATGCATACACATCGCAGTGCCGCTCAAAAATCAAAGATTTTTTTGCTGTACGGGCATTCGCCCTATCATCCAACAAAAATATAATTGACTTTATGCAAGCACAAGTCAGTTATATTTTCGTTGGATGGCACTGCTCATCGCTTGCACTCATTATATCACAATCACAGCAAAAGATTCCACTTGTTCACATCCCTGTCCCATGTTATCATTTAATATAGTGACAAAGGAAGCAGAAAACATCTGCAATATACCAACAGGGAAGGAATCCACCGATGAAAAAAATACTATCAGGACTGCTTACGGTCTGCCTGCTTGTGTCCATGCTGGCTGTGGCAGATACACCGATAAAGGCAGAAGCAGCAAGTACAAGCGGAAGTTTAGAGCAGAGGATCACGCAACTTCAGAAAAAATTTCCAAACGGAAAATACTGGAACCACTCAGGGAGTTTTGTAAATAACCCGGATGGCTGGACGGATACACCGTGTACGCATCATGGCAATTGTCTGGCAAAGGGATATCAGGGGCAGTGCGGCTGTAACAGTTTTTCTAATGCGATCCAGTGTATGGGATTTTCAGAAAAACTCGGTTATGATGTGTTCGGAAGTGCACCAAGAACCTGGTCTAGCCATACGAACCTGTCAAAAGTAAAAGCCGGGGATGTGATCCGTTACAGGTATAATACGCATTCCGTTTTTGTGACAAAGGTTACGGCAGATACGATCACGTTTGCAGACTGCAACTGGGACGGCCACTGCAAGATCCGATGGAACGTTACGATCCCAAAATCATCCATTACGGGCTTAACTTATATCCGCCATGCGAATAATTATGACAGTGTGGTAAAAATACCGCAGACCGTGAAGCTGACAACGGCAAAGAATAAAGCGACCAAAAAAGTGTGGTTAAAGTGGAACCGGAGCGATAAAACCAGCGGATATGAAGTATACCGTTCCACAAAAAAGAACTCCGGATATAAAAAAATAAAAACGATCAATTCAGCAAAGAACTGCAGCATGACAGACAAAAACCGGATGATCGGAAAAAAATACTACTATAAGATACGGGCATACCGGAATGTAAACGGACAAAGACTCTATGGATCTTACAGTAATATCAAATCCATCACCATCCGAAAATAGAAGTGAAACAATACTGGGGGCAAAACGGTAGTTTTTGCCCCTGAATTCTTATACAAAATCCAATATGTGTAAAAAAATAGTGAAAAGTTTAACAAAGATACGAAATACCCTTGAAATTTTTCTAAGAATTAGTTAAAATATCAGTAGTTGGGCAAGCTAGCTCAAAAGTAAGAAAAAATTTCATTCAAAATTTCTAGGAGGAATAAGAAATGGCAGTAAGAGTAGCAATCAATGGTTTTGGCCGTATTGGTCGTCTTGCATTCAGACAGATGTTCGGTGCAGAAGGATACGAAGTAGTAGCAATCAACGATTTAACAAGCCCTAAAATGTTAGCACACTTGTTAAAATATGATTCTTCTCAGGGAAAATATGAGAAAGCTGACACAGTAACAGCTGGAGAAGATTCTATCACAGTTGATGGAAAAGAAATCAAAATCTACGCATTCCCAGATGCAAACAATTGCCCATGGGGTGAATTAAAAGTTGACGTTGTATTAGAGTGCTCCGGATTCTATACATCCAAAGAAAAAGCACAGGCACACATCAATGCAGGTGCTCGTAAAGTTGTTATTTCTGCTCCAGCAGGTAACGATCTTCCAACAATCGTATACAACACAAACCACGAGACATTAAAAGCTTCTGATACAATCATCTCAGCAGCTTCTTGTACAACAAACTGCTTAGCACCAATGGCAGATGCATTAAACAAATTTGCACCGATCCAGTCCGGTATCATGTGCACAATCCACGCTTACACAGGTGATCAGATGACATTAGACGGACCACAGAGAAAAGGTGATTTAAGAAGATCCCGTGCAGCAGCAGTTAACATCGTTCCTAACAGCACAGGTGCTGCAAAAGCAATCGGATTAGTTATCCCAGAGTTAAACGGAAAATTAATCGGTTCTGCACAGCGTGTTCCTACACCAACAGGTTCTACAACAATCTTAACAGCAGTTGTTAAAAAAGCTGGTGTAACAAAAGAAGACATCAATGCAGCTATGAAAGCAGCAGCAAATGAATCCTTCGGATACAACGAGGATGAGATCGTATCTTCCGATATCGTAGGAATGAGATTTGGTTCTTTATTCGATGCAACTCAGACAATGGTAAATCCTATTTCTGATGATTTATACGAAGTACAGGTTGTTTCATGGTATGACAATGAGAACAGCTATACATCTCAGATGGTTCGTACAATCAAATACTTCTCAGAGTTAGCATAAGTATTGATACCAGAGTAAAAAAGACTCAACATGGGTCCGGTCTTTAAAGGGCCGGACTCATTTTTTTCGTTTACGGAGATAAGGTTTCAGATTTCGGTAAACGTACATAACAATATCCAGGAGGAAAATAAAAATGGGATTAAACAAAAAATCAGTAGATGATATTAATGTAAAGGGACTTCGTGTTCTTTGCCGTTGTGATTTTAACGTACCATTAAAAGATGGAAAGATCACAGACGAGAACCGTTTAGTAGCAGCACTTCCTACGATCAAAAAATTAGTAGCGGATGGCGGAAAAGTAATTCTTTGCTCCCACTTAGGAAAACCAAAGGGAGAGCCAAAACCAGAGTTATCTTTAGCACCTGTAGCAGTAAGACTTTCCGAGTTATTAGGACAGGAAGTAAAATTTGCAGCAGATAACGAAGTAGTAGGACCAAATGCAAGAGCAGCCGTAGAGGCAATGAAAGATGGAGACATCATCCTTTTAGAGAATACACGTTACAGAGCAGAAGAGACAAAGAATGGAGAGGCTTTCTCAAAAGACCTTGCTTCTATCTGTGATGTATTTGTAAACGATGCATTCGGTACAGCTCATAGAGCACACTGCTCTAACGTAGGTGTGGCTGAATTAGTAGATACAGCAGTTGTTGGATATCTGATGCAGAAAGAGATCGATTTCTTAGGAAATGCAGTAGAGAATCCGGTAAGACCTTTCGTAGCGATCTTAGGTGGTGCAAAAGTAGCAGATAAATTAAACGTTATCTCTAACTTACTTGAGAAATGTGATACCCTGATCATCGGTGGTGGTATGGCTTACACATTCTTAAAAGCACAGGGAAAAGAGATCGGATTATCTTTAGCAGATGACAGCAAGATTGATTATTGTAAAGAAATGATGGAAAAAGCTGAGAAGCTTGGTAAGAAATTATTACTTCCAATTGATACAACCATTGCAGCAGGATTCCCTGATCCGATCGATGCACCGATCGATGTAAAAGTAGTACCGGCAGATTCAATCCCGGCAGATATGGAAGGTTTAGACATCGGAACAGAGACAGCAAAATTATATGCAGATGCAGTAAAATCTGCTAAGACTGTTGTATGGAACGGACCGATGGGTGTATTTGAGAACCCGACACTTGCAGCAGGAACAATTGCAGTAGCAAAAGCATTAGCTGAGACAGATGCAACAACCATCATCGGTGGTGGTGATTCCGCAGCAGCAGTAAACCAGTTAGGATTTGGTGACAAGATGACCCATATCTCAACAGGTGGTGGAGCTTCCTTAGAGTTCTTAGAAGGAAAAGAGCTTCCGGGTGTAGCAGCAGCGAACGATAAATAGGATATTTCGTAAGTTCAAATGTAGTGAAGAACGAACTTCCTTGTTTTTTATAGGATCAATACATACAAAAAAGGAGAATAAAACAATGGCAAGAAAGAAAATTATTGCAGGTAACTGGAAAATGAACAAGACTCCAAGCGAGGCAGTAGCATTAGTAAAGGAGTTAACTCCATTAGTAAAAAATGATGACGTAGACGTAGTATTCTGCGTACCTGCTATCGACATCATCCCGGCTATGGAAGCTGCAAAAGGTACAAACATCAACATTGGTGCTGAGAACATGTACTTTGAGGAGAGCGGAGCATACACAGGAGAGATCGCTCCAAACATGTTAGTAGATGCAGGCGTAAAATACGTTGTATTAGGACATTCCGAGAGAAGAGAATACTTTGCAGAGACAGATGAGACTGTAAACAAAAAAGTATTAAAAGCATTTGAGCATGGTATTACACCGATCATCTGCTGCGGTGAGTCTTTAACACAGAGAAAACAGGGTATCTACATTGACTGGATCCGTATGCAGATCAAGATCGCATTCCAGGATGTAACAGCAGATCAGGCTAAGAAAGCAGTAATCGCTTACGAGCCAATCTGGGCTATCGGAACAGGCGAGACAGCTACATCTGATCAGGCAGAAGAAGTATGTGCAGCAATCCGTGCATGCATCGCAGAAGTATATGATGATGCAACAGCAGCAGAGATCCGTATCCAGTACGGCGGATCTGTAAATGCAGGAAATGCAGCAGAGTTATTTGCAAAACCTGACATTGACGGTGGTTTAGTTGGAGGAGCATCCCTCAAAGCTGACTTTGGTAAGATCGTAAACTACAAATAATCATAACGATGATATATCATGATAAGCAGCGGTGTTTACATCGCTGCTTATTACAGTTAAAGACAAACGCAGAGAAAAGAAACTTGAGAGGAACCTATGAAACGAAGGCTTCAAAAGGCAGGGATCATTTTAAGTATCCTTCTTGTGATCTTAGCAACAGGATATTTTGCAGGAACATGGTACTTAAAACAAAAAAATGAAGATACGAAGCAGACAACTGCACAGGCAGATGGGCAGAAGGCAGAAGCTGACAAGGAACAGGAAGCAGGAGCAAGGTCAGATCTGCAGACAGAATATGATACAATTTTAGAAAAATGCCAGAAAGAATTTATCAGTAATCGTCCGATCGATGAAAATTTTTTGGCATGGTTTCATTCTAAATATGGAGATGAGACATTAAAAAAAGTAGCAGATGAAGTAGAAAAGGAAAATCAGGATCCGAATATATGGTATACATTGACCGGCAATACGATGCAGGTGCTCTGGGTCTACTATTGCCAGGATACCGGATATCAGTCTGAACTGTTAGAAAATATCTATGACAAAGAATGTGCAGGGGAAGAGACCGTGTTGGATTTTACCGGAGACATCAATCTGTCGGAGGGCTGGTCTACGACCGTATTTATGGACAGACAGCCAGATGGCATTTATGATTGTCTGTCATCCGATCTAATGTTAGAACTGCAAAGTGCGGATATTTTGCTGATCAACAACGAATTTACCTATAGTAACAGAGGAACACCGTTAGCCGGAAAGGCATATACGTTCCGGGCGGCGCCATCCCGCGTGGAAGTGTTACAGCAGCTTGGTGCGGATATTGTTTCCCTTGCAAATAATCATGTTTATGATTATGGAGAAGAAGCACTGTTAGATACAATGGATACACTAGAGCAGGCACAGATACCCTATGTGGGAGCCGGCAGGAATTTAGAAGAAGCAGAAAAAATTGTTTATTTTATTGCAAATGGCAGAAAAATTGCAATAGTAGCTGCAACACAGATAGAACGTTCGTATTCCTATACAAAAGAAGCAACGAAAGACAGTCCCGGAGTGTTAAAGACCTTAAAACCTGACAAATTTACGGAAGTGATCCGAAAAGCAAAGAGTAACAGTGATATTGTCATTGCATATCCGCACTGGGGAACGGAAGGAAATCATTCCTATGGAGCAGACCAGAAGGAATTAGCGGAAGCATTTGTAAGTGCAGGAGCCGATGTGATCATTGGAGGACACACACATTGTTTACAGGGAATTGCTTATATAGAGGACGTACCGGTTCTCTACAGTCTGGGAAATTTCTGGTTTAATAACAAGACCTTAGATACCGGAGTAGCACAGGTGCGGATACAAAAAGACGGAAGTATCCGTTTGCGGTTTTTGCCATGTATCCAGTCGGGAACGAGGACCAGACTCCTGACCGATGGAAGCCAGAGGACAGAGGTTTTGGATTTTATGCGGGGACTTTCAAAGGATGTTTCCATAGATGAAGAAGGATATGTAACAAATTTATCGAAGTAGTTGAAAAATGTGTAGATTTGTTTTAAGATAAGTCTGAAAGTGATAAGAAAAGAGGAATTGAGTATGAGTAAAAAACCAACCGTATTAATGATTTTAGATGGATATGGTCTGAATAAGACCACAAAAGGAAATGCAGTAGCAGAGGCAAAGACTCCGGTCATGGACAAACTGATGAAAGAGTATCCGTTTGTAAGAGGTAATGCCAGCGGCTTAGCAGTAGGACTTCCGGATGGACAGATGGGTAATTCAGAAGTAGGACATCTGAACATGGGAGCAGGACGTATTGTATATCAGGAGCTTACAAGAATCACCAAAGATATTGAAGAAGGAACTTTCTTTGAGAATGAAGCACTTTTAAAAGCAGTAGAAAACTGCAAGAAAAATAACAGTGACCTTCATTTCTTCGGACTCTTATCCGATGGTGGTGTACATAGCCACAATACACACCTCTATGGCTTATTAGAGTTAGCAAAGAGAAACGGATTATCCAATGTATATGTACACTGCTTCTTAGACGGACGTGATACACCGCCTGCAAGCGGAAAAGATTTTGCAATTGCATTAGAGGATGAAATGAAAAAGATCGGCGTGGGTAAGATCGCATCTGTTTCCGGACGCTACTATGCAATGGACAGAGATAACAACTATGACCGTGTAAAATTAGCATATGATGCACTGACAAAAGGCGAGGGACAGACCGCTGCAAGTGGACCGGAAGCAATTCAGCAGTCCTATGACAAAGATGAGACAGATGAGTTCGTAAAACCAACCGTAGTTATGGAAAACGGTGCTCCGGTTGCAACTATTAAAGATAACGATTCTGTTGTTTTCTTCAACTTCCGCCCGGACCGTGCAAGAGAGATCACCAGATGCTTCTGCGATGATGATTTCAAGGGATTTGACAGAGGTGCAAGAATTAAGACAACCTTTGTATGCTTTACCGATTATGATCCGACGATCCCGAATAAATTTGTGGCATTCCCGAAGGTTGCCGTAACCAATACATTCGGTGAGTGGCTTGCAGCAAATCATATGACACAGGCCCGTATTGCAGAGACAGAAAAATACGCACATGTAACTTTCTTCTTCAACGGTGGTGTAGAAGAACCGAATGAGGGAGAAGACAGAATCTTAGTAAACTCTCCAAAGGTTGCTACCTATGACTTAAAACCGGAGATGAGTGCTTACGAAGTATGCGATAAATTGACAACAGCCATCCGTTCCGATAAATATGATGTTATCATCATCAACTTTGCAAACCCGGATATGGTAGGTCATACCGGAGTAGAAGAAGCTGCGATTAAGGCGGTAGAAGCAGTAGATGAATGTGTCGGAAAAGCAGTAGAGGCGATCAAAGAAGTCGATGGTGTAATGTTCATTTGTGCAGACCACGGAAATGCAGAGCAGTTGATCGACTACGAGACAGGTGCTCCGTTTACCGCACATACCACCAATCAGGTACCATTTATCTTAGTAAACTATGATCCTGCATATACCTTAAGAGATGGCGGATGCTTAGCAGATATCGTACCAACTCTGATCGAGACCATGGGAATGAAACAGCCGGCAGAGATGACCGGAAAATCCCTGTTGATCAAAAAATAAGACGATCGATCGTCAAAAATATATCGGATGAAAAGCAGACCCTGGAATTTCAAAATCCCGAAATGGTTTTGGAGTTTCAGGGTTTTTTATAACGTGGTTATTAGCACAACTTATAAATGGAAGAAATTACACAAAAAAACTAATAAAAATATCAGAATTTTCTACACCCGGAAAAACACAACTCCGGTCAAATCCGTTGACTTTCCAAAACGCCCTGTATTATAATTTTTTCTGTAGTATGTAAACAGAGTTTAAGTTATGGAAAGCATAGAAAATGGAGGACGACATGAGTACACAGGAATTTTTGCCAATTAAAGAAGGAAAAGTACGCGAGGTATATGATATCGGAGAAAGCCTCATTATCACAGCGACAGACAGAATCTCAGCATTTGACCACATTTTGAAGAATCAGATTACCCAAAAGGGTGCGATCTTAACACAGATGTCTAAGTTCTGGTTTGATTTTACGAAAGATATCGTACCAAACCATATGCTTTCCGTTGATGTGAAAGATATGCCGGAATTTTTCCAGCAGGAAAAATTTGACGGAAACAGCATGATGTGCAAGAAGTTAGAGATGCTTCCGATCGAGTGCATCGTGCGCGGATATATTACAGGAAGCGGATGGGAGAGTTATAAGGAAAACGGAACAGTCTGCGGGATTACATTACCGGAGGGCTTAAAAGAGTCAGACAAGCTGCCGGAGCCGATCTATACACCAAGTACCAAAGCAGAGATCGGACTGCATGATGAAAATATATCCTTTGAAAGAAGTGTAGAGATTTTAGAGGAAATCTATCCGGGAAAAGGTGCGGACTACGCAAACCAGATCAAGGACTGTACCATTGCATTGTATAAAAAATGTGCAGAGTATGCGTTGAGCAAAGGCATTATCATTGCAGATACCAAGTTTGAGTTCGGTTTAGACGAGAACGGAAACGTAGTGCTTGGAGATGAAATGCTCACACCGGACAGCTCCAGATTCTGGCCATTAGAGGGATATGAAGCAGGAAAATCCCAGCCATCCTTTGACAAACAGTTTGTCAGAGACTGGTTAAAAGCAAATCCGGACAATGATTATCTGCTGCCGGAAGAAGTTGTCATAAAAACCGTAGACAAATATAAAGAGGCTTATGAATTGCTGACTGGTACAAAATTCGATTAATTCTGCATAGAGAATTACAGGCAGTAAGAAGAATACCGGTGGTCTAAAGACAGCCGGGTAGTGAAAGGTTAAAACTTTATGAAGAATAAAGAATTAGAAAAAAATACACCGTGGGATGATCTGCATGAGGAATGTGGCGTCTTTGGAATGTATGATTTTGATGGACATGATGTGGCATCCACAATCTATTATGGTTTATTTGCATTGCAGCACCGCGGACAGGAGAGCTGTGGTATTGCAGTCAGCAAGACAGACGGACCAAAAGGAAAAGTGACCACACATAAGGATATGGGACTGGTGAATGAAGTCTTTACTCAGGATATTTTAGAGTCCATGAAAGGAGATATCGGAGTCGGTCATGTCCGCTATTCTACAGCCGGAGCCTCCACACGAGAGAATGCACAGCCATTGGTGTTGAACTATGTGAAGGGAACCTTAGGATTAGCTCACAACGGAAATCTGATCAATGCAAATGAGCTTCGCAGAGAATTAGAGTATACCGGAGCGATTTTCCAGACAACGATCGATTCAGAGGTCATTGCTTATCATATCGCAAGGGAACGCCTTAATTCCGATAACGTAGAAGAAGCAGTGCGAAGAGCAGCACAAAAGATTCAGGGGGCTTTTGCACTGGTTGTCATGAGTCCCAGAAAACTGATCGGCGCAAGAGATCCATATGGATTTAAACCGCTCTGTATCGGAAAAAGAGACAATGCCTATATTTTAACATCGGAAAGCTGTGCCTTAGACACACTCGGAGCAGAATTTGTCCGTGATGTGCTGCCGGGTGAGGTGGTTACGATCACGCCGGAAAAAGGAATCGTATCCGATACCACGATGTGTTTAGAGAAAGAAAGACAGGCACGTTGTATTTTTGAATATATTTATTTTGCAAGACCGGACAGCCAGATCGATGGGATCGGAGTCTATGATTCCAGAATTAAAGCAGGCAGATTTTTAGCAATGGATTCACCGGTAGAGGCAGACTTAGTCGTAGGCGTGCCGGAATCGGGAAATGCGGCAGCACTTGGATATGCCATGGAATCGGGAATCCCTTATGGAACGGCATTTGTAAAAAATGGCTATGTCGGAAGAACCTTTATCAAGCCAAAACAGAGCAACCGCGAATCCAGTGTAAAGATCAAGCTGAATGTCCTAAAAGAGGCAGTAGATGGAAAACGAGTCATCATGATAGACGATTCCATTGTGCGAGGAACAACCTCTGACCGTATCGTGCGTATGCTAAGGGATGCAGGGGCAACAGAAGTACATGTACGGATTTCCTCCCCGCCATTCTTATGGCCTTGTTATTTTGGAACCGATATTCCGGAAAGAGAGCAGCTGATCGCCTATAACCGGACGATAGAAGAGATCCGGGATGTGATCGGTGCGGATTCCCTAGGCTATTTAGAGATTCCAAGATTAGAAGAATTAGTCAACGGATTGTCCATCTGTAAAGGATGCTTTACAGGAAAATATCCGATGGAACCGCCAAAAGAGGACATCCGCGGAGACTTTGAGAGATGATCATAGTTCAATCATAACCATATAAAGCAGATACCCCGTATACGAAAGGAGACACCTATGTCAACAGACAGATATAACAGTCCGCTCTCAGAGCGCTATGCAAGTAAAGAAATGCAGTATATTTTTTCACCGGATATGAAATTCCGTACCTGGAGAAAACTCTGGATCGCGCTTGCAGAGACAGAAATGGAATTAGGTCTTTCCGAGAATGGAAAACCGGTCATCACACAGGAGCAGATCGATGAGTTAAAGGCAAATGCCGAGGATATTAATTATGAAGTGGCAAAAGAGCGTGAAAAGTTAGTACGCCATGATGTTATGAGCCATGTGTATGCTTATGGACAGCAGTGCCCAAAGGCAGCAGGTATCATTCATTTAGGAGCAACCTCCTGTTATGTGGGTGACAATACGGACATTATCGTCATGAACGAGGCACTGAAATTAGTCCGTAAAAAATTAGTCAATGTGATCGATGAACTTGCAAAATTTGCAGACGAATATAAAGAACTGCCGACACTGGCATTTACACATTTCCAGCCGGCACAGCCGACTACCGTAGGAAAACGTGCAACACTCTGGATGCAGGAATTTTTAATGGATTTAGAGGATTTAGAGTATGTACAGAACAGCTTAAAACTCTTAGGCTCTAAAGGAACGACAGGAACACAGGCAAGTTTTCAGGAGTTATTCGCAGGAGATCAGGAAACCATCGATAAGATCGATCCGATGATCGCGAAAAAAATGGGATTTGCAGAATGTTATCCGGTATCCGGTCAGACCTATTCAAGAAAAGTAGATACCAGAGTAGCAAATGTTTTAGCAGGCATTGCAGCAAGTGCGCATAAGATGTCAAATGATATCCGTCTGCTCCAGCACTTAAAAGAAGTAGAAGAGCCATTTGAGAAAAACCAGATCGGTTCCTCCGCGATGGCATATAAGAGAAATCCGATGCGGAGTGAGCGTATTGCATCTCTTTCCCGCTATGTGATGATCGATGCCTTAAATCCGGCGATCACATCTGCAACACAGTGGTTTGAGAGAACGTTAGACGATTCCGCAAACAAGCGTTTAAGCATTCCGGAAGGCTTCCTTGCCATTGACGGTATTTTAGATTTATGTCTGAACGTCGTAGACGGACTGGTAGTATATGATAAGGTTATCCGCAAACACATGATGGCAGAGCTTCCGTTCATGGCAACCGAAAATATTATGATGGATGCCGTAAAAAATGGAGGTAACCGTCAGGAGATGCACGAAAAGATCCGTCAGCTTTCCATGGAGGCAGGAAAGAATGTCAAAGAGGAAGGAAAAGACAACAATCTTTTAGAACTGATCGCAGCAGATCCGGCATTCAATCTGACCTTAGAAGAATTAGAAAAATCTATGGACCCTGCAAAATATGTGGGAAGAGCACCGATCCAGGTAACCGCATTCTTAGAAAATGTCATAAAACCGGCATTAGAAGAACGCAAAGACCTGCTTGGCGTAGAGGTTGAAATCAACGTATAAAAGGACAGGATATCGCAGCAAAATCGTAAAGCGGCAAAAATAACAGCATAGAGAACAGATTAAAAAAACGGCAATGATCTTTAGAGAGTTGCCGTTTTTTTGCATAATTTTGAATGGATCGGACAGGATAACAGAAAAAAGAGTGAGGAAGAGATATGAACAGTTTTTATCCGATTACAGAAGTAAAAGCAAGACAGATTTTAGACTCCAGAGGAAATCCGACCATTGAAGCAGAAGTAAAGGTATCCGATTATATTGTGGGAAGTGCCGCTGTCCCATCCGGTGCGAGTACCGGACGGTTTGAAGCAGTAGAGCTTCGCGATGGTACCACAGAATACTTTGGACTTGCCGTACAGAATGCCGTGCGTCATGTCAATGAACGGATCGCAAAAGAAATCATCGGTATGAATGTATTAGAGCAGGAAAATATCGATGCAAAGATGATCGCCTTAGATGGCACGGAAAATAAAGTCAATCTTGGTGCCAATGCGATGTTAGCAGTCTCTATGGCAGTGGCAAGAGCGGCGGCAAATGCGTTAGAGATCCCACTTTACCGTTATCTTGGAGGCTGTCACACAAGATTGCTCCCGGTTCCGATGATGAATATTTTAAACGGTGGAAAACATGCGGCGAATACCGTGGATTTTCAGGAATTTATGATCATGCCGGTGCAGGCAGAGGATTTTTCGGATGCACTGCGTAAATGTGCCGAGGTCTACCACAATTTAAAGAGATTATTAGAAGAAAAAAATTATGCCACAGGTGTTGGGGACGAGGGTGGTTTTGCCCCGGATCTGCCGGATGCAAAGGCAGTCCTGAAGTTTATCGTCAAAGCGATCGAGGCAGCCGGTTACGAGGCAGGGACAGATTTTAAAATTGCAATAGATGCAGCGGCAAGTGAGCTATACTGTGAAGAGGACGGCATGTATCACTTTGAGGGCGAAGGAAAGTTAAAAGATGAAGAAGTCTTAAGGGATACGAATGAAATGATCTCATACTATGAGGAATTGATCGAAGAGTTCCCGATCATTTCGATCGAAGACGGGTTAGACGAAGATGACTGGGATGGCTGGAAAGCAATGACAAAGCGTTTAGGCGACCGTGTCCAGTTAGTCGGAGACGATCTGTTTGTAACGAATACCAAACGTCTGGATTTAGGAATTAAGTTTCATACCGGCAATGCCATTTTGATCAAAGTCAATCAGATCGGTACGGTGACAGAGGCAATGGATGCGATCGAATTAGCTCAGAAAAATGCATTTCGTGCAGTGATCTCCCATCGTTCCGGGGAAACAGAGGATTCTTTTATTGCAGACCTTGCCGTAGCGGTCAATGCAGGGCAGATAAAAACAGGAGCACCATGCCGGAGTGAGCGTGTCGCAAAATACAACCGGCTTCTTCGGATTGAAGAAGAGATGAAGGAAGCAGCCAAATATACGAATCCATTTAACAAGATTTAATACCGGGTTTTGGGCGAAAACCCTTGCATAGACATAGAAAGTATGATATACTTTACCAAGTTACGAGTGGAGGAAACTACAGGAGGTGTCACAAGTGGCAGTTTTAAAAACGATATTAACAGTAGTATTAATTCTTATAAGTATCATCATTACAGCTATTATTTTATGTCAGGAAGGTAAATCCGCAGGACTTGGAGCAATTGCAGGTGCATCCGATACCTATTGGAGCAAGCATAAAGACCGTTCCATGGAAGGTGTCTTAGTTAAAGCAACCAGAGCTTTGGTCGCACTGTTTTTAATACTTTCCATTGTATTGAATATAGGAAGTTTCTAAAGGAAATGCAGGGCTGTCGTTGATGCGACAGTCCTTTTTGAGTTTAATAGGAGAATTATGGATCACGAAGCATTAGAAAAAAGAAAAAAAACCATATACAGTCTCTTGTGTGATGACTTTTATGTGCCAATGAAAGCCAAAGAGATGGCTATGCTCTTACAGATTCCGAAAAGCCAGAGAGCAGAATTGCAGGAAGTGTTAGACGCACTGGTGGCTGACGGCAAGGCAGATGTCAGCAAAAAGGGAAAATACAGTAAGGCAAAACATCATTTTGTAACCGGTGTATTTGAGAGTCATCCAAAAGGGTTTGGATTTTTACGGATGGAAGAGGGCGAGGATATCTATATTCCGGAATCTGAAGTCCATGGAGCCATGCATTTAGATACCGTACAGGTAAAGATCATGCCGTCGACCGGAGGAAAGAGGAAAGAGGGTTCAATCGTAAAAATCTTAGAACACGGTGTCACAAAAGTAGTCGGTTATTACGAACAGAGTAAAAATTTTGGATTTGTAGTGCCGGATAATCAGAAGATCGCAAATGACATTTTTATTCCGATCGAGCGTTCCAAAGGAGCAGTCAGTGGTCATAAGGTAGTCTGCGAGATTACCGATTACGGCAGAGACGGCAGAAAGCCGGAGGGAAAAATTGTTGAGATCTTAGGTCATGTCAATGATCCGGGAGTGGATATTCTATCCATCGTAAAAGCCTACGATCTTCCGATAGAATTTTCGGAAAAGATTTTAAATCAGGCAGAGCGTGTGGCAAAAGAGGTCAGTGAAGCCGATATGGCAGGCAGAATGGACATAAGGGACTGGCAGACGGTCACCATCGATGGCGAAGATGCCAAGGACCTGGATGACGCGATCACACTGACCGAAGAAGATGGCATATATACGTTAGGTGTCCACATTGCAGATGTAACGAATTATGTGCAGGAGCACTCCGCTTTGGATGTTGAGGCCGAGAAGCGTGGAACCAGTGTCTATTTAGTAGACCGTGTGATCCCAATGCTGCCGCACACATTATCGAATGGAATCTGTTCGCTGAATCAGGGCGAGAACCGTCTGGCATTGAGCTGTATTATGAAATTTGACGACAAGGGAAAACTGTTAGATCATGTGATCGCAGAGACTGTTGTGCGGGTGGACAGACGTATGAGTTACACCAGTGTCAAAAAAATTTTACAGGAACAGGATGAGAAAGAGCGGGCAGAATACGAAGAACTGATCCCGATGTTTGAGCGGATGGAAAAGTTAGCAGCCATTTTGCGGAAAAAACGCATGAAGCGTGGCTCAATTGACTTTGATTTTCCTGAGACAAAGATCATTTTAGATAAAAAGGGAAATCCGGTGGATATCCGCCCGTATGAGCGGAATGTTGCAACAAAGATCATTGAAGATTTTATGTTAGCAGCAAACGAAACGGTTGCCGAGGACTATTTCTGGCAGGAGATACCGTTCGTTTACCGGACACATGAGAATCCCGATGAGGAAAAGATCCAAAAACTGTCTACGTTTATCAATAACTTTGGTTACAGTATGCATATCGCAAAGGATGAGGTACATCCAAAAGAACTGCAAAAGCTGTTAGAACAGATCGATGGAACACCCGAAGAACCTTTGATCAGCCGACTGACCCTGCGTTCGATGAAGCAGGCAAAGTATACGGTGGATTGTACCGGGCATTTTGGCTTAGCGGCAAAATACTACTGTCATTTTACTTCTCCGATCCGCAGATATCCGGATCTGCAGATCCATCGTATTATCAAAGAGAATCTGCGTGGCAGGATGAATGATACCAGAAAGGCACATTATGAGAAGATCCTGCCGGAAGTTGCATTACATGCAAGCAAGCGGGAACGGTTAGCAGAAGAGGCAGAGCGTGAGACAGATAAACTCAAAAAAGTGGAGTATATGAGTCAGCACATTGGAGAGACTTTTGAAGGTGTCATATCCGGTGTTACCCGGTATGGCATGTATGTAGAGCTTGCAAATACAATAGAGGGTATGATCCGTGTCACGGATCTGACAGACGATTATTACAACTACAGCGAAGAAACCTATGAACTGATAGGAGAAGTTACAAATAAGCATTACAAACTCGGTCAGAGACTAAAGATCCGTGTAAAAGATACCGATACTTTTATGCGGACGATAGATTTTGAGTTAGCGGAGGAAGAAGATGGCAAAGGAAAGTATCAAGCTGATCGCGAACAATAAAAAAGCCAGACATGATTATTTTTTAGAAGAAAAATATGAGGCGGGAATTGCACTTCACGGCACAGAAGTCAAATCCCTGCGTATGGGAAAATGCAGCATCAAGGAATCTTTTATCCGTATTGAGAACGGAGAGGTCATTATCTATGGCATGCATATCTCTCCTTATGAAAAAGGAAATATTTTTAACAAAGATCCGCTGCGCCCGAAAAAACTTCTGATGCACAAGGCAGAGATTCGTAAACTGCAAGGCAAGATTGCAGAAAAAGGGTATACCTTAGTCCCGGTGGAAGTATACTTAAAGGGTGGATTAGTCAAAGTACAGATTGCATTGGCAAAAGGTAAGAAGCTCTATGATAAGCGCGATGACATTGCAAAGAAAGACCAGAGGCGTGAAGCGGAGCGGAATTTCAAGGTAAAGAATCTTTATTAAAAAAGGAACCCTTGACGGCTGAAATGATCGCGTCTATAATAGCAGGTGTAGAAGTGACCTACACCCGAATTCGGGGTAGTAATGGTTTCGACAGGGATGATGAAGCTGGAGAAGCGAGTCGAAAGAAATTGCGTCAAATTTCACAATTAAATTTAAACGCTGAAGATAATTTAGCATACGCTGCCTAAGTGCAGCAGTCTGACCTAGGGCACTCACACCTTAGGAGCCAGGCTTCGACTATGTGAGAAACGACTTATGCTAAGCTTTGCACATAAGGGCGTATTATGAAGCTACTAAAGCGGTAACTGTGTCTGTTGCAGGTATCGTGGAGGGAATGTTAAATCACAGACTACACTCGTAGAAGTACAGGGGATTTGTTTTTGGACACGGGTTCGACTCCCGTCTACTCCATTAAAACTGAACCAGTCGAACTCTGTATAGGATCTTATCGTATACAGAAATCGGTTTTGTTTGGTGTATTGAAGAAAATAGGAATTCTCTAAAAGAAAATTCGTACATAGATTATTATTATCATGGATCAATTGAGATTTTGATAAAATTATTTGAATGATAAAATGGAAATGTAAGGAATGTGTCAGATTATACTGCATCAGACATAAAGGCAATTCTACCATGTGAATACTTGGGGGTATAACAAACAGGCACCAACGGAAAGAAAAATTTAAGTTATTTTGGCATTTTGAAATTATAAGGAGATATTCCTGATTTAGACTAGGGATATCCCCTTGATTACGTTTTAAGATTTTTTGAGAATTCATGTTAAGGGGGAATGTTTGTGCCAACATTTCCGCAGAAAAGAAAGATGTGCGGACTGGTGTATTCAGAAGCAATGGTGACTATTTGTTATATGAATGCCCAATTAATATACTGACACGGATAAAAATTTTGATGGTTTTAAAATTGCAGGACTTATGATATAATTGTAAGCTGTATGAAACGATTATGTTTACACAGCCAGACAACAACATATAAGACAAAGAACATTAAGAGTATTGCCAGAAGAAACGATTAAAATGTGGACAGCATAAAAAAGAAAAAGCCTTAATGATTGTGTAATAAATTGTGCAGTAAAATAACATAGAAAGGCAAAGATGCCGGGAAAGCAGGCATTTTTGAACAGGTAAAGATAAAAATGAAATTAGGTATCGTTGGATTACCAAACGTAGGAAAAAGTACATTGTTTAACTCCCTTACCAAAGCAGGGGCAGAGTCAGCAAACTATCCATTCTGTACCATTGACCCGAATATCGGTGTGGTAGCAGTACCGGATGAGCGTTTGCAGAAGTTAGGCGAGATGTATCAGTCAAAAAAAGTAACACCGGCAGTCATTGAATTTGTAGATATTGCAGGACTTGTAAAGGGAGCGAGCAAAGGAGAGGGACTTGGAAACCAGTTCCTTGCAAACATCCGTGAGGTAGATGCGATCGTGCATGTGGTCAGATGTTTTGAGGATACCAATGTCGTACATGTGGATGGAAGTGTAGATCCGGTCCGTGATATAGAGACCATCAATTTAGAACTTATATTTTCAGATATAGAGATTCTTGACAGAAGAATTGCCAAGACAGCAAAAGGTGCAAGAATGGACAAGACCCTTGCAAAAGAACTTGCTCTGTTAGAAAAGATCAAGGCACACTTAGAAGAAGGAAATCTGGCAAAAACCTTTGAACTTGGCGAAGATGAGGATGAGCAGAAGTGGTTTAAAGAATATAATCTGTTGACGGCAAAACCTGTGATTTATGCAGCAAACGTATCAGAAGATGATTTAGCAGATGACGGTGCATCCAATGCTTATGTGCAGAAAGTGCGCGAACACGCAAAAGAAGAAGCGTGCGAAGTATTTGTTATCTGTGCACAGATCGAGCAGGAGATTGCAGAATTAGATGATGAAGAAAAAGCAATGTTCTTAGAGGAACTTGGTTTAAAAGAATCAGGACTTGAAAAACTTATCAAGGCAAGTTATTCCCTGCTTGGATTGATCAGCTACCTGACAGCAGGAGAAGATGAGACAAGAGCATGGACGATCAAGATCGGAACAAAAGCACCGCAGGCAGCCGGAAAGATCCATACGGATTTTGAACGTGGATTTATCCGTGCAGAGGTAGTCAATTATCAGGATTTACTCGATTGTGGAAGCCTTTCAGCCGCAAAAGAAAAAGGTCTGGTAGGACTGGAAGGAAAAGAATATGTCGTAAAAGACGGCGATGTAATCTTATTCCGCTTTAATGTATAAAAATATTACACATAGAGCACAGTTCTTTTTATCATGCATACAATGGATACAAGAGAACAGTATGTGAGTAAAAAATGAGACTGTGTGAATTGAGAGAAAAGAATGTCATCAATGTCTGTGACTGTCATTGTTTAGGGCATGTGATGGATCTCGAACTGGATGAGTGTACCGGGTGCATCAAAGCACTGATCGTACCGGGACCGGCGAGGTTCTGGGGATTTTTCGGAAGAGACTGTGAGTTTTTTATTCCATGGTGTAATGTCATACGGATCGGACCGGATATTATCTTAGTCGATGTAAAAGTAGATGAAATCAAAAAGAGACTGTAAGCAGAGTTACATAATCTGTGAAATGGTTGACAATAATTGACGAAATGTTTATAATTGGGGCAAATAGTATGTCCAAGGAGGAACATGGGATGAAATGTCCGTTTTGCAGCAGTGAAAATACGAGGGTCATCGACTCAAGACCGGCGGATGATAATAACTCGATTCGCCGCCGCAGATTATGTGATGAATGTGGAAAGCGCTTTACTACTTATGAAAAAGTAGAGACCATACCGCTGATCGTCATCAAGAAGGATAATAACAGGGAGCAGTATGACCGCACCAAGATAGAGGCGGGGATACTTCGTGCCTGCCATAAAAGACCGATTTCCGTCAACCGGATCAATCAGTTGATCGATGATGTGGAGACCGAGATTTTTAACCGTGAAGAAAAAGAAATCCCAAGTTCCGTCATTGGAGAGATCGTCATGGATAAGCTCAAGGATTTAGAGGCAGTTGCATATGTAAGATTTGCCTCTGTATATCGTGAGTTTAAAGATGTCAACACCTTTATGAATGAATTAAAGAAGATTTTGGATAAATAAAAGCGGTAGCTGTTAAAGTTTTTACGAATGAAGCCGATAAAACTAATATGTGAGAACTTAGGATAAGCGAAAGAAGGTTTTGAAGTTATGGAAATTTCAAAAATCCGTCCTTATGAAGGATATTATGACAACTCCATAGGTCGTGTGACAGGTAATTCCGGTAGTGATCAGATCAGTAATCCGATAGAGAATTTTTCTACAGGGAAAATGCAGTCTGTAAAACCGGAACAAAAGCAGACTTTTGGTGCAGCAGAGTATGCCGATACATATCAGCCGGGAAAAGAATATCCTTTAAAGGGGGTCGACAGTGATATCCGGAGTCTGGATGTTCAAAAAGCCGTTTCTGATATGAAAAAAGATGAAGTGCTTCATCAGTATCAGTTCTTTGTAGGACACAGTGCATCCGCAGAGACAGCAAAACCGGTAGTTCCAATGCCGGAAATCGAAGATTTTTCGTTCAAATAAATAGAACTGAGATATGGAAGAGGATTCTTAGAATCTTCTTCTTTTTTTGACCGAAAAAGAAAAAGTCTGAACTTAAGGGAACAGGAGAACAAACAGAAGAACAATTGGCAAAGAAACAAGGAAATAATTAGCAAACATAGTTGAAAAACAAAAACGATAGGTATAAAATAAAAATATAAGATTAACGGAGAAGATGAAAGACCTTGGGAGGTGTTTTTAATGTTTGATTTTGATTCCTATATCCGATTGCTGCGGGAGGATCCGAAGACGATCGTATTGCCGGAAGGTACAGACCCACGTGTCATAGAGGCTGCATCGCGGCTGTTAGCAGGTAATTTTTTGCAGCCGATCCTGATCGGCGAAGAGGATGCCGTATGGGAAGCGGCACAGGAAGCGGGTTATAATATCCGTGGAGCAAAGATTTTAACACCGTCTACCTATGAAAAAATGGATGAGATGGTGGAACAATTTTGTGAGATACGGGCAAAGAAGGGCATGACGCAGGAAAAAGCGAGAGAGATTTTAAAAGATCCAAACTATTTTGGAACCATGCTCATTAAAATGGGAGAATATGATTCCCTGCTTGGCGGTGTGATGCATTCTGTCATAGATACGATCAAACCGGCATTAGAGATCATTGGAACAAAAGAGGGAAACAATCTGGTTTCTTCCTGTATCGGACTGGTACGTCCGCGGGCAACCGGTGATAGTGAAGTCATTGTATTAGGCGACTGTGCTTTGAACATCAAGCCGACAGAAGATGAACTGGTTGAGATCGCACATGAGACCGCGAATTGCGCAAGAGACTTTGGAATCGATCCAAAGATTGCATTTTTAAGCTACTCTACACATGGTTCCGGCAAAGGTCCGGATGTGGATCGTATGTGTAATGCTGCCAATAAATTTGCCGAAAAATATCCGCATATGGAGAGCATCGGAGAAGTGCAGTTTGATGCGGCAGTATCACCGGCAGTTGCAGCAACCAAATGTCCGGGTTCGGAGATCGCAGGACATACGAACACCTTTATTTTCCCGGATTTAAGTGCAGGAAATATCGGATATAAGATTGCAAGATATTTAGGTAATTTTGAAGCCTTTGGACCGATATTATTAGGTCTGAACGCACCGATTAATACACTTTCAAGAGAGTGCTCTGCATCGGAAGTATACCATATGTCCATTTTGACTGCAGCCATGTTAGGCCACAGGGATCATTCTAAGGATTCCTAGATACATAGACGGTATTCTTTTTAGAAAAACGTGCATATTAGAATAAAGAACTTGATACGCAACTGAGTGTGTGATAAACTGCAAGATGTGTTTATGATGCACTCAGTTGTTTATTGTAAGGAGACAGAAAAGATATGAGGATCACAGCAAAGGACAGTGTGTGTCTGATCGTGGATTATCAGGAGAAGATCCTTCCTGCGATCGCAGACAGGGAGAGACTGATAGAAAACAGTGTAAAACTTTTACAGGGACTTCGGATATTAGGGATCCCGATGGTCATGACGGCTCAGTACAGCAAGGGGCTTGGAGTGAATATCCCGCCAATTTGTGAAGCGGCAGGGATGGAGAAATTTTCTGATAAAAAAACTTTTTCAAGCGCAGGCTGTCAGGAGGTTTTAGAAGCGGTCAAAGACAAAAAGTATGTCATCATCTGTGGAATCGAAGCACATGTATGTGTGTTACAGACCGTGATCGATCTAAAAGAAATGGGATATCAGCCGGTACTGGTAGAGGATTGCATTTCTTCGAGAAACCTGCATGACAAAGAGATCGCATTGCTGCGGGCAAGAGATGAGGGAGCATTGCTTACAACCAGCGAGTCCATTTTATTTGAATTGACCGTAACCGCAGAGCATGAGCAGTTCAAACAGATTTCAAAATTGGTGAAGTAAGATGTTGAAGAGATTTTATCCGGGAGAATATGTGGATTCCACATATGAGATTGATTTTGATGCACTGTACCGCGAGGGATATCGGGGAATTATTTTTGACATAGACAATACACTTGTTCCACATGGAGCACCGGCAGATGAACGGGCAAAGAAGCTGTTTGCACATCTGAAGGAACTGGGATTTTCCTGTTGTCTGTTGTCAAACAATAAAGAACCGCGTGTTAAAATGTTTAACGATGATGTGCAGGTGCAGTATATTTTTAAAGCAGGAAAACCAAAGTGTTTTGGTTATGAAAAGGCAATGGAGCGGATGGGAACGGACAGGAGCAACACCTTGTTTGTCGGAGATCAGATCTTTACGGATATTTATGGAGCAAACCGTACAGGGATCCGTACGATCATGGTCCGCTATATCCATCCAAAAGAAGAGATACAGATTGTATTAAAACGTAAGTTAGAAAAAATCGTACTGTTTTTTTACAGAAGATATCAGAAACGAACAAAGTAAGAGAGGACGAAGGAAAATGAAAATCGCAATCGGAAATGACCATGCTGCAGTAGAGATGAAGCAGGAGATCCGGACTTATTTAGAAGAAAAAGGATATGAAGTGATCAATTTTGGAACAGATACCCATGAAAGCTGCAATTATCCGGAATATGGTGAAGCAGTCGGACGTGCAGTTGCAGAAGGAAAGGCAGACTGTGGAGTCCTGATCTGTGGAACAGGGGTCGGAATTTCTTTAGCAGCCAATAAAGTGCCGGGAGTCTTAGCAGCAGTCTGCTCAGAGCCAACCACGGCAAGACTCGCAAAGGAGCATAATAACGCAAATATCATCGCATTTGGTGCAAGGATTGTCGGAATGGAGGCAGCAAAAAGTATCGTAGATGCTTATTTAGGAGCAGAATTTTTAGGTGGCCGCCACCAGACGAGAGTCGATATGATTTATGCGATCGAGAAAAAATAGTAAGAAAAAATGCAATTAACAGTTGAAATATATACCATTTTATTATAAAATGGAAAGAGCGATTATCGTGGTTGATAACGAGAGAGAATGAGGAGGAATACTAGATGGTATCAGCAGGAGATTTCAGAAATGGTATTACAATCGAATTAGAGGGTAATATTTATCAGATTATTGAATTTCAGCATGTAAAACCGGGTAAAGGTGCAGCATTTGTTAGAACAAAATTAAAAAATATCAAAAGTGGTGGAATCGTAGAGAAGACTTTCCGTCCAACAGAAAAATGCCCACAGGCAAGAATTGACAGAGCGGACATGCAGTACTTATATTCTGATGGAGATTTATTCCACTTTATGGATACTACAACATATGAGCAGATCGCTTTAGATGCAGACACGATCGGAGATGCATTAAAGTTTGTAAAAGAGAACGAGATGGTAAAGACCTGTTCTTACAAGGGCAGTGTATATGCCGTTGAGCCACCATTATTTGTAGAACTTGAGATCACAGAGACAGAGCCTGGATTCAAAGGTGATACAGCACAGGGTGCAACAAAACCTGCAATCGTAGAGACCGGAGCATCTGTAAACGTACCGCTGTTCGTAGAGCAGGGTGATGTGATCAAGATTGATACAAGAACCGGTGAGTATTTATCCAGAATCTAATACGGACAGAAATATGAGAAAAAGAAGCAGTAAGATGCATGAAAATGCGTGTTACTGCTTTTTTAAACGTTCTGGCATTTCTTGACAGAAAGCATGGACTGGGATAAAATAAAAAGCCGTGGAGAGAGTAGATACTGGAGGAAATATTTTGGCAGATTTAAGAGAAGAAATAGAGAAAAGACGAACCTTTGCGATCATTTCCCATCCGGATGCAGGTAAGACAACTTTGACGGAAAAGTTCCTGCTCTATGGAGGGGCGATCAATTTAGCGGGTTCCGTAAAAGGAAAAGCGACAGCAAGACATGCTGTTTCCGACTGGATGGAGATAGAAAAAGAGAGAGGTATTTCCGTAACATCCTCGGTATTGCAGTTTAACTATGACGGATACTGCATCAATATATTGGATACACCGGGACATCAGGATTTCTCGGAGGACACCTATCGTACACTGATGGCAGCGGATTCCGCGGTAATGGTCATCGATGCATCCAAAGGTGTTGAGGCACAGACAAGAAAATTATTCAAAGTCTGTGTGATGCGTCACATTCCGATCTTTACCTTTATCAATAAAATGGACCGTGATGCGAATGATACGTTTGAATTATTAGATGATATTGAAAAGGAGTTAGGAATAGAGACCTGTCCGATCAACTGGCCGATCGGTTCCGGAAAAGATTTTAAGGGTGTCTATGACCGTAACACCAAAAAAGTCATGACTTTTTCTGATACCTTAAAAGGTACCAAAGAAGGAGAGCAGAAAGAAATTGACATTGATGATCCGGCATTAAAAGAAGAACTTGGGGAAGACTATTGGAGTCAGCTCATGGATGAGATTGAACTGTTAGATGGAGCAAGTGCGGAATTTGATCAGGACATGGTTTCAAAAGGAGAGCTGTCCCCCGTTTTCTTTGGTTCCGCGCTGACAAACTTTGGTGTGGAGACATTTTTACAGCACTTTTTAAAAATGACCTATTCGCCGCTTCCTAGAAATTCAGATATCGGGCCGATCGATCCGTTTTCTGAGGATTTTTCGGCATTTGTCTTTAAAATACAGGCGAATATGAATAAGGCGCACCGCGACAGGATCGCATTCATGCGTATCTGTTCCGGAAAATTTGAAGCCGGAATGGAAGTCATGCACATTCAGGGCGGTAAAAAAATAAGACTTGCCCAGCCACAGCAGATGATGGCACAGGAGCGTCACATTGTGGAAGAGGCATATGCAGGAGATATTATCGGTGTCTTTGATCCGGGTATTTTTTCTATTGGAGATACCATTGAGACCTCTGCAAAACCGTTCCGTTATGAAGGAATCCCGACTTTTGCACCGGAGCATTTTGCAAGAGTCCGTCAGGTAGATACGATGAAAAGAAAGCAGTTTGTCAAGGGAATCACCCAGATTGCGCAGGAAGGTGCGATCCAGATTTTTCAGGAGTATCATACCGGTATGGAAGAGATCATTGTTGGCGTAGTCGGTGTCCTGCAGTTTGATGTGCTCAAATATCGTTTGGAAAATGAGTATAATGTAGAGATTCATATGGAAAATCTTCCGTATGAGCATATCCGCTGGATCAAGAACAAAGAACTGGATTTAGATAAGCTGACAGGAACTTCTGATATGAAAAAAATCCAGGATTTAAAGGGCAATCCATTGCTGTTGTTTATCAATGCATGGAGTGTCGGTATGGTATTAGACCGCAATGAAGGGTTAGAATTAGAAGAGTTTGGTAGAGATTAGGAGGAATGACACATGGAAGTAACAAAGATTACAAACGACAATTTTGAAGAAGAAGTATTAAAAAGTACGGTTCCGGTTGTCTTGGATTTTTGGGCAGACTGGTGCGGACCGTGTAAAATGCAGTCACCGATCATTGAGGAAGCTGCCGAGGCAATGGGCGATCGTGTAAAATTCGGAAAAGTCAATGTAGATGAAGAAGCAGCATTGGCACTGAAATATCAGATCATGAGTATTCCGACTTTAGTAGTTATGAAGGATGGGATTTTTAAAGGAAAAGCCATCGGACTTCAGAACATGGAGGCAATTAATCAGTTAGTTGCCGATGCCATAAAGGAGTAATACAGCGATATTTAAAAACAATTTCAGAAAAAATAATTTTCAGAAACACAATTTTAAAGACGGCTTCTTGACGCAAACAGGAAAAGACATGTATAATGGAACAGTTGATAAATCTATCAGCTGTTTCTTTTTTTATCTTTTGAAATTATCATAAAATCAGTTGACAATCCCATCAAAGTATAATATGATTAGAACAGAAACGAACATACGTTTGCGAAAAGGAGATAAAATAATGGCAAAGAATGATAAAAATGATAAATTAGACGCGTTAGAATCCGCAATTTCACATATTGAGAAGCAGTATGGAAAAGGTGCGATCATGAAGTTAGGAGATTCCCAGAGGGATATGAATGTGGAGACGATACCGACAGGATCTTTAAGTCTTGACATTGCCTTAGGAGTCGGAGGAATCCCAAGAGGAAGGATCGTAGAGGTCTATGGACCGGAATCCAGTGGTAAGACAACCGTAGCCTTACATATGGTCGCAGAGGTACAGAAAAGAGGCGGAATTGCAGGATTTATTGATGCAGAGCATGCGTTAGATCCGGTTTATGCAAAGAATATCGGAGTAGATATTGATAATCTGTATATTTCTCAGCCGGACAGTGGAGAGCAGGCATTAGAGATTACCGAGACCATGGTACGTTCCGGTGCCGTGGACATTATTATCGTAGACTCGGTTGCCGCATTAGTACCGAAGGCAGAGATCGAAGGTGAGATGGGAGACTCCCATGTGGGCTTACAGGCACGTCTGATGTCACAGGCGCTTCGGAAACTGACATCTATTATCAGTAAATCCAACTGTATTGTAATCTTTATCAACCAGCTCCGTGAAAAAGTCGGTGTCATGTTTGGAAGTCCGGAGACGACAACCGGAGGACGCGCATTGAAGTTTTATTCTTCGATCCGTTTAGATGTCCGCAGAATGGAATCTTTAAAACAGGGCGGAGAGATTATCGGTAACCATACAAGAATTAAGGTTGTAAAGAATAAGGTGGCACCGCCATTTAAAGAAGCAGAATTTGATATCATGTTTGGAAAAGGAATCTCAAAAGAGGGAGATATCTTAGACTTAGCAGCACAGATCAATGTAGTAAATAAGTCCGGTGCATGGTATGCCTATAATGGAGAGAAGATCGGTCAGGGCCGTGAGAATTCTAAGAATTATCTCAAAGAGAATCCGGCCATCTGTGATGAGATCGAACAGAAAGTCAGAGACTTCTATCAGTTAGATGGTTCTACAGAAGACGAAGCTGAAGCAGCAGACGAGACAAAGACAGCAGCAAAAGCAGAGAAAAAGGCAGAAAAGAAGCAGGAGTCTGAGGAATAAAGATGTATATTGAACGGATAGAGCAGCTTGAAAAGGGAAGACGAAGGCTTGTGTTTGAAACAGGGGAACGTCTGGTATTATACAAAGGCGAGATACGTTCTTATGATCTGTCTGAGGGACAGGACATTCCGGAGACACTTTATCAGGAACTGCTCTGTGATGTTCTTGGAAAACGGGCGACAAAGCGGGCAATGCATCTGTTAGAAAAGCAGGACCGGACCGAGTACCAGCTTCGTGAAAAACTGCGTCAGAACGAATATCCGAAAGAAGCAGTGGAGCAGGCGATCGCCTATGTCAAGAGTTATCACTATATCGATGATCTGCGTTATGCCTGCAGCTATGTCCGTTATCAGAAAGAGAAGAAGAGCAACCGCAGACTTCAGCAGGATTTACAGAAGAAAGGGGTTGCAAAAGAGTTCATCGAACAGGCACTTTTAGAAGAGGGCAATGAAGATGAGACAGATGCGATCCAAAGATTGTTAGAGAAAAAGGGTTATACGCCGGAAATGCCAAGAGAACAGGCAAATAAGATTTATCAGTTCCTATTACGCAGAGGCTACAAAAGTTCAGATATCTTGTATGTCATGCGTTCAGAATACTTGACATAATACTAAATAAAGTATAAAATTTAACTGTTGTTATTTATGACAGATAAAGTGAAAGACTTTGTTATATGTACAATGAAAATTAAATAAAGGAGGTGCTCCTGTGCTACAAGTAATAATTGCTGTAATTCTTACCTGTATTATTACTGCAATTCTTACAGCTGCAATCACGATATCCTATCGCAAGAAGGTTGCTGAGGCGAAGGTTGGAAGTGCGGAAGAGAAAGCGCGCGAGATTATCGATGAAGCCGTAAAAAATGCGGAGACAAAGAAGCGTGAATCTTCCTTAGAGATTAAAGAAGAATCGATCCGTGCAAAGAACGAACTTGATAAAGAGATCAAGGAACGCAGAGCGGAGATCCAGAGAAATGAACGCCGTATTGAGCAGAAGGAAGCGAATATCGACCGCAAGTTAGAAGCAGTTGAGAAGCGTGAAGCCGGATTTGCAGCGAAAGAAGAAGAGATCAACAGGGAAAAAGAAGAAGTTGCAAGATTACATGAAGAGCGTGTACAGGAACTAGAGAGAATCTCAGGTCTTACCTCCGAACAAGCGAAAGAATATCTTTTAAAAACCATTGAAGACGATGTTAAAATTGATACTGCAAAGTTAATCAAGGAAATGGAAAGCAAGGCAAAGGAAGAAGCCGGTAAGAAAGCGAAAGAATATGTGGTAACTGCCATTCAGAAATGTGCAGCTGACCATGTCGCAGAGACGACGATTTCCGTTGTACAGCTTCCAAACGATGAGATGAAAGGAAGGATCATCGGTAGAGAAGGTCGTAATATCCGTACATTAGAGACGATGACGGGTGTGGACTTGATCATTGATGATACTCCGGAGGCAGTCATTCTCTCAGGATTTGATCCGATCCGTAGAGAGGTGGCGAGAATTGCATTGGAAAAATTAATTGTGGACGGACGTATCCATCCTGCAAGGATTGAGGAGATGGTCGAAAAGGCACAAAAAGAAGTGGAAACAATGATTCGTGAAGAAGGTGAAGCAGCAACCTTAGAGGTTGGTGTTCACGGAATTCATCCGGAACTTGTTCGTTTACTTGGTAAAATGAAATTTAGAACAAGTTATGGTCAGAATGCATTGAAACATTCTATTGAGGTTGCACAATTAGCCGGACTGTTAGCAGCAGAAGTCGGTGTGGATGTCAGAACTGCAAAACGTGCAGGTCTGTTACATGACATCGGTAAATCCGTAGACCATGAGCAGGAAGGTTCACATATCCAGATTGGTGTGGAACTCTGTAGAAAATACAAAGAGTCTCCGATCATTATCAATGCGGTAGAATCACATCATGGTGATGTGGAACCGGAATCTTTGATCGCATGTCTTGTACAGGCAGCAGATACGATCAGTGCTGCACGTCCTGGTGCAAGAAGAGAGACATTAGAGACATATTCCAATCGATTAAAACAGTTAGAAGATATTACAAATGGTTTCAAAGGAGTAGACAAATCTTTTGCTATTCAGGCAGGTAGAGAGATTCGAGTTATGGTAGTTCCTGATCAGGTCAGCGATGCCGATATGGTATTGTTAGCACGCGATATTTCCAAACAGATTGAAGCTGAACTGGAATATCCGGGTCAGATTAAGGTAAATGTAATTCGCGAGTCCAGAGTAACAGATTACGCGAAATAATAAATCTTAGACAGGAATAGGTAATGATGCAGACCGTCGTATACGAGTATACGGCGGTCTTTTAACAATATAAGGAGGATTTGATATGGAGCATGGAATCAAACGCTTAAACCGGGAATTAATACGTCGCGGAGCAATTTTAAATATTTATAAAGACACGATGCGACTTCCAAATGGTGAGATCGAAGAGTGGGACTATATAGAACATCGGATGGGTGCGGCGGCGGTCGTAGCAGTGCCGGAACCGGGAAAGGTTCTGATGGTGCACCAGTATCGTCCGGCATTAGAAAGAATGACATTAGAGATCCCGGCGGGTTCAAGAGACAGTGTGACGGAAGATACAAAAGTCTGTGCTGCAAGAGAGTTAGAAGAGGAGACAGGCTATCGTGCAGGAAAGCTGACGAAGCTGCTATCTTTAAAGACAACGGTTGCCTTTTGTAACGAATTCATAGATGTCTATTTAGCAGAAGAACTGACGAAAACACAGCAGCATTTAGATGCAGGCGAGGAAATCGAGATCGAAGTCTTTTCCATTGAGGAACTGACAAAACGGATCTATGCAGGAGAGATCCAGGACAGTAAGACCGTTGCCGGACTGCTGGCATATCAAAATCTGTATACAAAAAAATAGTGAACGCATATTTTGGACTGGTATCCCATAGATTGTTTTAAGAACAGTCAGGGGGAAGTGCCATGAAAAAAAAGAGAAGAACTTATATTGAACCGAAAAAGCAAAAAGGGAAACAGGGAAGAATTTTAGCAGTCTGTCATTTGGACATGATATTCTTTGTTTCTTTTTTTGTGGGGATCCTTTGGGCAAATTTTATAGGGGACAGCTCTAAGAATCGTTTTTTTATGCTAAATGAATATTATTTACAGCAGCTAAAATATGCAAAGTTAGATTACAACCGGCTCTTTCTCTATATCTTAGAAAACCGATTGCCACTGTTTGGGGTACTTTTGCTACTGAGCTTTACCGTGGTAGGGATTTTAATACAGATACTTTTTATCCTGTATTTTGGAGTGTCCTTTGGATTTTTGTGCGTAATGGCAATTACGAATTTCGGGTGGAAAGGAATTCTGTATATGGGAGGTTTTTTGTTTCCACACTACATATTTTATATTGCCGGCTATCTGCTATTTTTAAAAATATTTTGGAAAAAGAAAGAGGACATGGCGATGACGCAAAAAGAGCTGGTGATGCAGACCGGAATGATAGTATTGTTGTTTGTGATCGGTCTATTGGTGGAAAGTTATGTAAACCCGATATTTTTAAAGAAAATGTTAAAAATATTTTAAACAGATATTACAAGATATGGTACAGGAGAAACGGTATGATTTCGATATGTGGTAGTTCTATGAAATCCCTGAAAATAAGGGGCAAATTATCCGTTGCTTTTCTTGAAATTGTTCATTATAATAGTAGCTGAACCGTTTTTTAGGCGTTTTTTTGAAAAGAATTACTCAGGATGAGGCAGGATAGATTATGACGAAAGAGATTCAGAATTTCATCACATATATGTGTGAGGTGAAACAGATATCGAAAAATACAGAGCTTTCTTATGAAAGAGATTTGAGAAAAATGAGTGTTTTTCTGCAGGAGCAGGGAGTGGCTTCTGTATCTGATGTTACGTCAACCAATTTAAACGCTTATATCTTATATCTTGAGAAGGAGGGCAGAAAGCCGTCCACCATTTCAAGAAGTATCGCATCGATGAAGGCTTTTTTTGGTTACTTACAAAAAAAGAATTATGTAAATCAAAATCCGGCAGAAGGGTTAAAGGCACCAAAGATTGAGAAAAAAATGCCTGCGATCCTGACAACGGAAGAGACCGTGAAATTATTAGAGCAGCTTTCCGGAAGTTCTCCAAAGGAGCTTCGGGATAAGGCGATGTTAGAGCTTCTCTATGCAACTGGCATCCGTGTTTCAGAGCTGATCGCATTAAAACTGAGTGATATTAATATTTCAATGGAGTATCTGACCTGTCGGGATGCACACAGGGAGCGGATCATTCCATTTGGAGGAATCGCAAGAGAGGCAATTGAGAATTATTTAGACTTAGGAAGACCGAAACTGATTAAGGATGAATCCTGTGACCTTTTATTTACCAATTGTTCCGGTGGGGAAATGAGCCGACAGGGATTTTGGAAGATTATCAAATGCTGTGGAAAAAAAGCAGGGATCACTTCGGAGATCACACCACATACACTGCGTCATTCCTTTGCGGCACATTTAGTCAGCAATGGAGCAGATTTAAAATCTGTACAGGAGATGTTAGGCCATTCGGATATTTCCACTACGCAGATTTATGCACAGGTCAATCAGAACCGGATCCGTGAAGTATATGCGAAAACGCATCCGCGTGGTTAGAATAGTAAAAGAGGCGGGTTTCTCATAGTTGGGAAACCCGCCTCTTTTGATCCGCTCGAATATTGGATGTCCTATATCTGGTTCATTTCTGCAAGGTCATAGATCAGACGTTCCGTGGTTGCCCAGCCGATACATGGGTCGGTAATGGATTTTCCATAGACATGCTCGTTGACTTTCTGGCATCCGTCCTCTATATAGCTTTCGATCATCAGACCTTTTACCATTTTTTTAATGTCAGAAGAATACTGACGGTTGTTCATAACTTCTTTGGCGATACGAACCTGTTCATTATATTTTTTTCCGGAATTGGAATGGTTGGTATCAATGATAGCGGCAGGATTGACCACATCCATTTTGTCATATTTTTCGATCAGGCGCATGATGTCCTCGTAGTGGTAATTCTGTGTGGAATTGCCATGTTTGCTGACTGCACCTCTTAAAATGACGTGTGCCCATGGATTTCCGGTTGTTTCTACTTCGTGGCCTGCAAAGGAAAAATGATGTGGATGCTGTGCAGCGTAAACGGAGTTCAGCATAACTGCAAGGTCACCACTGGTCGGGTTTTTCATGCCGGAAGCAACATCAAAACCGCTGACCGTAAGACGGTGGTGCTGATCCTCTACGGAGCGGGCACCGATGGCAACATAGGAGAGTAAGTCCTCTACATAACCCCAGTTTTCCGGGTAGAGCATTTCGTCAGCAGCACTCAGTCCGCTTTCTTCCATGGCACGAAGGAACATTTTTCTCGATGAAATAATACCTTCTATCATATCCGGTGCTTTTTCCGGGTCCGGCTGGGATGCAATCCCTTTATAACCCTCACCGGTAGTACGCGGCTTGTTAGTATAAATACGCGGAACGATTAAAATACGGTCTTTGACTTTTTCCTGAACCGGTGCAAGACGGCTGACATAGTCTACGACAGGGTCTTCGTGGTCTGCGGAGCAGGGACCGATGATCAACAAAAGTCGGTCATCTTTTCCGCTGATAATATCTTTGATCTGGTTATCACGATCGGCTTTGATGGCAGCAAGTTTTGCTGAAAGCGGATACTGTTGTTTGATCTCTTCCGGTGTCGGAAGTGCTCTTAAATAAGTGAAACTCATAATGTATCTCCTTTGATTCTAAGAATTAAAATATTTTTTTTTAATGATCTCTACCGGCATATCGGCGCCTGTCCAGCAATGAAAGGAAGCTGCACCCTGATAGAGCAGCATATAGAGCCCGTTACAGGTTGGACATCCGATAGATTCTGCCTCCTGAAGAAGCTTTGTTTTTCTTGGGTTATAAATAATATCGGAAACGACCAGCTCAGGATATAACAGGGATCTGTCAACCGGACTGTTAGAAATATCAGGTGCCATGCCGACGTTTGTTGCGTTTGTTAAGATCGCACTGTCTGATAGTGCCTGTTTTAACTGATATGTATCTGCTATGTCATACAAAAATACCTGACAGTCGGTAGTGCGGGTGACTTTATCGGCAAAATCCTGTGCTGTTTTCCAGGAAGCATTTTTGCGCTTAAACATATAGATGTTTTTTACACCATCTAAGGCTGCCTGTGTGCAGATTGCAGTAGCCGCACCTCCGGCACCTAAAAGTGTCATATTTTTTCCAAGAATATCATAACCTGCGTCCTTAACCGAGTGCATGTAGCCGATTCCATCCGTTGTATGGCCGATCAGTCTGCCGCTTTCATAGGTTACGGTGTTGACTGCCTGCGCCAGCTTTGCAGCGGGGGTCAGCTCGTCCATAAAGGGAAGGATTGCAGTCTTGTGCGGCATGGTCAGGTTATAGCCGCGGACATTCAGCAGTTTTAAAGCATGAACAGCATCCGGTAGATTCTGTGGACTGATGTCAAATGCCGTATAGACATAATCAAGACCGAGAAGTCGAAATGCTTCATTATGCATCTGTGGTGAAATACTATGTGCTACGGGACTTCCCAAAAGACAGGTCAGACGGGTAGTTCCGGTAATCTCGTATCTCATAAATATACCTCCTTAGCGGAATGATATACCGCTCATGCCTATCTTAAAATAATTTGTAAAGGATGTCAATTACTTGCGGGATTTGGTGGGGTGGGATATAATGAGCAGAAGTGAGGGGAGAGTTTGTTTTTTGTTGGGGATCATCTGACAGCGATCACGCTTGTACAAGTGTCCGGAATTAAGAAGTACCAGACATTCTGTGAGAGGTGTCGGGGACGAACGAAACCGGGGCAGATTCGCCATCCTGGCAGGAACTTCTAAATCCCGGACATAGTTACAAGCATGATTGCTGTCAGATGAACGACGAACGAAAAACCTAATATCCACGGTGGCAGCAGGAATAAACTCTTAGCAAAACAGATCACGCAATAAATATTTATGCATTATTTATATGCTTCATACACATATATACTATATACAACATACAGAGGTATGAATATGTGAAGCACTGTAGGATAGTTACGTCACATAAAATCACATAAAAATAGCAGGAATGGGAAACAAAGTAGATGCAGCCGGCACAGATCAGATAGGGAAGGTTTCTTTTTGTGCAATGGAGATGAAACTCAGAAATCGTGAAGCTCATTAGCGCACACGATTTCCGGTTTCAGAGGTTCATCGGAATGCTCTGCACAAGGAAAGCTGGAATATCTGATCTGTGCCGGCTGCCCCATAGCGTATAACCATAACATATAACCATAACGAATAACTGAATATAACTAAAAATCAATAGGAAAATAGGAAGAGGAAACATCATGGCAGGAATCATTGAAAAAAAAGGAAAGATCCTCGGAACCGGCACCCCGCTCATCTGTGTTCCGGTAACAGAGGAGACAAAAGAAAAAATCGTGGAAGAGATCCGCATATTAACAGAACAAAAGGTAGATATGATCGAGTGGAGGATGGACTGGTTTTCAGAGGTAACGGATAAAAAGGCAGTGAAGAGTGTTCTCGAAGAAATCCGCCCTTATGTGGAAAATACGCTGTTCTTACTGACTTTCCGTTCTAAGATGCAGGGTGGGCAGCTACAGATGAAACCGGCAGAGGTCTTAGAACTGAACGAAGCGGCTGCAAAGACTGGAGTTGCAGATTTTGTAGATATTGAATATTTTGAATATGAAAAACCGAAAAAAGCCATCCAAAGAATGAAGGACTGTGGTGTGACGGTCATCTGCTCCCATCATGATTTTGAAAAGACACCGGAGAGAGGTGTATTGCAGATGATCTTAGAAAAAATGTACCATGGCGGTGCCGATATCGTGAAACTTGCAGTGATGCCGCAAAACCGGCTGGATGTTTTAAATCTGTTAAGTGCCACGGAGAGTTTTGTGGAAGAGCATCACGATACACCGGCGATCACGATGTCCATGGGAAAAGATGGAGTGATCAGCAGACTTTGCGGTGAGGTGTTTGGCTCCTGTGTGACCTTCGGTTCACATGAGAAAGCGTCCGCACCGGGACAGATGCAGATGGATGATCTAAAAACCGTATTAGAAAAAATACATAAGAGTATCAGTTAGAAGAGGAAGAAAGATGAAAAAAAAGAGAAATATTTATTTGATCGGCTTTATGGGCGTTGGAAAGACAACCGTCTCAAAATATTTGAGGGAACTGACCGGATGGGAGGAAGTCGATACCGATAAGGTCATTGTCCGGAAAAAAAATATGGGGATTCCGGAAATTTTTGAAAAATATGGGGAAAACTATTTTAGAAATTTAGAAAGTCATATATTAGAGGACTATGCAAAAAAGGGGCAGCGGATCGTATCCTGTGGCGGTGGAATTATTTTACGGGAAAACAACCGGAAGCTGATGAAAAAAAGCGGCACCGTGATTTTGTTGAGTGCGACCCCGCAGACCATTTATGAAAACGTAAAAGACGGAAAAGATCGTCCGCTTTTAAATGGAAACATGAATCCTGACTATATTGGAAAGATGATGCAGGAAAGACAGCCGTATTATGAAAAAGCAAAAGATATCGAAATTGTTACGGATGAAAAAGCACCAAAGGATGTCGCATTCGAGATCATAGAGCGGCTGCAGATATCAATGGCAGGAAAAGAGGAAGAGGCATGATACAGGATATTGGAGTGGAGCAGTTAAAAAATGAATATCATCCAAAGCCTCCGAAAGACGAGAGCAGGATCATGATATTTGACTCCGGAAAACTGCTTTGTAGGATCAACGAAGAGATGCAGATTGCATATCCTAAATACGGTGAGTGGAGAAAAAATAAGGCAGATGAGGGAACACTCATCTACCTTTTTTCCATTGGAGAGGACACTTATTATCTGTTGTATTCGCCGCAAAAGACAGAAGTCGAGGGGTATGTCTATGAAAAGATGTTCCGTTTACGTCGAACATTTCCTGAGCGTGAGCGATTTGCAGGAGTCAGTGCCTATCATTTGTATACCTGGTATGAAAACAATCATTTTTGCGGAAAATGCGGAACAGAACTCTTAAGAAATGAAAACGAAAGAAAACTGCAATGTCCGGCATGTGGGAATGAAGTGTTTCCAAGGATCAATCCGGCAGTCATTGTGGCAGTCAGCCACGGCGATGAACTGATCCTGACAAAATATGCAGGCAGGGAATATAAAAAATATGCATTAATTGCCGGTTTTGCAGAATTTGGTGAAACGATAGAGCAGACGGTACAAAGAGAAGTCATGGAAGAAGTCGGGATACGGGTAAAGAATCTGCGGTATTATAAGAGCCAGCCATGGGGATTTTCCGGGAGTCTGCTGTTTGGCTTTTTTGCAGAGGCAGAAGGAGACCTTACGATCTACAGGCAGGAAGACGAATTAGCGGAGGCAATGTGGGTGCCGGCAGAAGAGATCGTCTTAGATATAGAGGAGATCAGCCTGACAAGAGAAATGATGCAGGTGTTTCAAAAAGAGCATTGTAAAAAAGAGTGAAGAAATTGTGAGCGAATCTTGACATTGGAATAGAACATGCTAAAATGATAGTTCACATGGTTAATTAATAACTAGGTTAAATAATAGAGGTGATACACATGGAAGAGTATATAGCGGACCTTCAGGAACAATTGATCACGGCACAGCATAGATTTATGAAGATGCACCGGGATCTTTGCTTTACAGGTCTTCGCAAAAGTGAGTTTGTCATGCTGGAGATCATTGAAAGAGAGAACGGAAACCGTGAGCAGGGTGTGCTGGCATCCGATATTGCCAAGCGCCTGAGGATCACGGCTCCGGCAGTCTCAAAAATGTTAAGAAGCATGGAAGAAAAGGGGTATGTAGAACGAAGAGTGGATGAAAAAGACAGACGGAATACACGGGTGAGCATTACGCCTGACGGAAAAGAAGCAGAACAGCAGGTACGCAGGCAGATGCAGGAATTTATCACAGGAGTTATAGAACGTCTGGGGGAGGAGCGTACCAAAGAGCTGATTCATTTAATGAACCGATACACGGAGATCATGCAGGAAGAGAATCAGAACAGAAAAAGAAAAAAGCAGGAGGAAAAACATGAAGCAAATCTTTAAATACTTAGCAGAGCACAAAGGAGCAGTGGTCATGATCATACTGCTTTTAGTTGTTCAGGCATATTGTGATCTGTCTCTTCCTTCCTACACATCGGATATTGTCGATGTCGGAATCGAACAGGGAGGAATTGAGCATGAAGCAATGGAGGAGATGCGAAAGGAGAGTTTCGACACACTTTGCTTCTTTGTAGAGGATAAGGATGAAAAAACACTCCGCGATGCATATAAGCTCGATGAGAATACTGAGCGATATGTCAGAAAGAGCGATAAAAAAGAAGATATTGAAAAACTCGACGATATCTTAGCAAAACCTATGGCAATGGTCAATGGCATGAAAAGCAGCAAAGAGATGGATTTTGACCAGTTTTTGCAGGGCGTGAAGGCAGGAGCCATTACCAAGGATATGATCCTGCAGCAGGAGGAAGAAACCTGGGAAAAATACGATACGATGAGTGATTCCATTGTTTCGCAGATGGCAATCCTATATGTACAGGACGAATACAAAGCCATGGATTATGATACTAATCAGATACAGACACATTATCTGTGGGTAACCGGGGCAAAGATGTTAGGACTGTCCATTTTAATGGTAGCGGCAGCAATCTGTGCAGGATATTTTTCCTCTAAGACCGGAGCAAAGATCGGTATGGATTTACGAACCAGGATCTTTGGACAAGTGCTGAGCTTTTCGAACCGTGAGATGGATCAATTTTCCACGGCATCCCTGATCACAAGAAGTACGAATGATATCCAGCAGATACAGATGGTTTCTACGATATTGCTAAGAATGGTACTGTATGCACCGATCATTGGTATCGGAGGAATCTTAAAAGTAGTCAATACAAAGACCGGAATGGGTTGGATTATTGTGGTTGCAGTCGTTGCTATTTTTGTTCTGGTAGGAATTTTAGTCGTAGTGGCAATGCCGAAGTTCAAACAGATGCAGACCCTTGTGGACCGCATGAATCTGGTTTCAAGAGAGATATTGACCGGTATTCCGGTTATTCGTGCATTCAGTCGTGAAAAATTTGAGGAAAAACGGTTTGAGAAAGCAAATCGTGATCTGATGCAGACACAGTTGTTTACGAACCGTGTTATGACCTTTATGATGCCGACGATGATGCTGATCATGAATGCCATTACGGTAGCGATTGTGTGGTTTGGGGCAAAAGGAGTAGACCTTGGAAACCTTCAGGTTGGTGACATGATCGCATTTATTACCTATACGATGCAGATCGTCATGGCATTTTTAATGTTGACGATGGTATCCATTATGCTGCCAAGAGCAGGTGTGGCAGCAACCCGTATAGAAGAAGTATTAGATACGGAACCAAGCATCCGTGATGCAGAGCAGACAAAGGGTGATGAAGAAGACTTTAGTGGTGTATTAGAGTTTCACGATGTAGGGTTTGCCTATGATGGTGCAAAAGAAGAGGCACTGAGTGATATTTCCTTTACGGCAAGACCGGGGGAAACAACAGCCATTATCGGAAGTACCGGATGTGGAAAGACCACGTTATTAAATCTGATCCCGCGTTTTTATGATGTGACCTCCGGAAGCATTACCATAGATGGAATTGATGTCCGGGAAATGTCACAGGAGAAATTAAGAAGTCTGATCGGATATGTGCCGCAAAAAGGAGTGCTTTTTTCCGGAACGATCGCATCTAACCTGAAATTCGCAGGAGATCAGGTCAGTGATGAGATGATGAAAGAGGCGGCAGACATTGCACAGGCAGTAGATTTTATTGAAGAAAAAGAAGAAAAATACAACAGTCCGATCGCACAGGGCGGAACGAATGTCTCCGGTGGACAGAAGCAGAGACTGTCCATTGCAAGAGCGATTGCAAAGAATCCGAAAATCTTCTTATTTGATGACAGTTTTTCCGCATTGGATTATAAGACCGATGTGGCACTTAGAAAGAAGCTGAATGAAAGAGTAAAAGATGCAACCGTTTTGATCGTGGCACAAAGGATCAGTACGATCTTACATGCAGATAAGATCATTGTATTAGAAGAAGGCAGAATTGCCGGTATCGGAACACATGAGGAGCTGTTAGCAGGATGCGAGACCTATCAGGAGATTGCAAGCTCCCAGCTTTCTGAAGCAGAACTGAAAGGAGGTGTCCGTTAATGGCAGAGCAGAATACAAGAAGACATGGACCAAGAGGACCGCATGGTGGAATGGCACCGGGTGAAAAAGCAAAAGATTTTAAGGGAACGATGAAAAAGCTGATGACTTATATCGGAAAGTATAAGTTTGCTGTAGCAACGGTCATTGTATTTGCAATCGGCAGTACGATCTTTAGTATCATTGGACCGAAAATCTTAAGTAAGGCGACAACAGAACTGTTTAACGGCTTAGTAGCAAAGATCAAAGGCACCGGTGGTATTGATTTTGACAAGATCGGAAAAATTCTGTTGATCCTGCTGACGATGTATTTAGTCAGTGCAGTCTTTTCCTTTATCCAGGGATGGATCATGACAGGAGTGACACAAAAGCTCTGTTTCCGTTTCCGAAAAGAGATATCGGAAAAGATCGACCGGATGCCGATGAAGTATTTTGAATCACGGACAGTAGGAGAAGTGTTATCGCGTATTACCAATGATGTCGATACGTTAGGACAGAGTCTGAACCAGAGTGTGACGATATTGATCACATCCGTGACGACTATTATCGGAGTGTTGATCATGATGCTTACGATCAGTCCGTTGATGACATTGATCGCATTTGTGATCCTCCCTATCTCCGCACTTTTGATCAGTCTGGTCATCAAACATTCGCAGAAGTATTTCTTTACACAGCAGGAATACCTTGGAAAGATCAACGGACAGGTCGAAGAAGTGTTCAGCGGACAGAATGTTATCAAAGTGTTTAACCGTGAAGAGGTAGTGAAAAAGACCTTTGAGGAAGATAATGACGTGCTCTATCAGTCAGCCTGGAAATCACAGTTTTTCTCAGGTATGATGCAGCCGATCATGATGTTTGTCGGAAATCTCGGTTATGTTGCAGTAGCGATCAGCGGAAGTATGTTAGCGATCAAAGGAACGATCGAGGTCGGAGATATTCAGGCATTTATCCAGTATGTCAGAAGTTTTACCCAGCCGATCACACAGGTGGCACAGGTATCGAATATGCTTCAGTCCATGGCAGCGGCAACAGAGCGTGTATTTGAATTCTTAGAAGAGAAAGAGGAAGACCAGTTTGCCGAGAATCCGGTGCATGATGAGAATCTTCAGGGAAGTGTAACGTTTGAGCATGTAAAATTCGGTTACGATGAAGATAAGATCATCATCCATGATTTTAACAGTCAGATCTCTCCGGGACAGACGGTAGCGATCGTAGGGCCGACCGGTGCAGGTAAGACGACGATGGTCAAACTGTTGATGCGTTTTTATGATGTCAACGAAGGTGCGATCAAAGTTGATGGCTATGATATCAGGGATTTCAACCGCAGTGAGCTTCGCGAGAACTTTGGAATGGTCTTACAGGACACCTGGCTGTTCAAAGGAACGATCATGGAAAATATCCGTTACGGAAGACTGGATGCAACCGATGAAGAGGTCATCGAGGCAGCGAAAGCAGCACATGCCCACCACTTTATCTCCACACTGCCGGGCGGCTATCAGATGGAATTGAACGAGGAAGCAAGCAATGTTTCACAGGGACAGAAGCAGCTTTTGACGATCGCGAGAGCCATTTTAGCAGATAACAGGATACTGATCCTTGATGAAGCAACAAGTTCCGTCGATACGAGAACTGAGGCAAGAATACAGAAAGCAATGAACAATCTGATGAAAGGAAGAACCAGCTTTGTCATTGCGCACAGACTTTCTACGATCAAAGATGCAGATTTAATTTTAGTCATGAAAGACGGAGATATTATTGAGCAGGGAACCCATAAAGAACTCCTAGAACAACAGGGATTCTATGCGGATTTATACAATTCCCAGTTTGAGGAAGCGTTAGCCTAGAAGTATAAAAAAAGTGTGAAAAAATTGTTTTTCACACTTTTTTCTTTGATTTTTTCCTATGAGTATGATATGATAAGTTCTGCTATGTAAAGTTTGCATCTATAGTCTAATGGATAGAACGCTGGACTCCGATTCCAGTAATGTGGGTTCGATTCCCGCTAGATGCATTTTTTACTCTATAGGAGATCGTTTGTTTTCGCAATGTCCTACAGAGTAAAGAATAACTGAGGACAAGCAGCAGTATAGGAGGTTTTTATGAGTACTGAGGATGGAAGTAACAAAAATAACATAGATGGGAATGGCACAGATAAAAATAGCATAGATAAAGAAAAAACACAGGAATTTTTGCATAAAAACGGACGATATCTGATCATGGCAGGCATGTTAGTCGTGATCTTGATCGGTATCGTTATGTTAGTCAATAACAAAGGTACATCATCTGCTGATCCGAAAGCCAGAGCAGAAAAAGTGCTGAAAGAGGATTATCAGGTAGATGAAAATGAAGCCGTTACCAAACTGATGAAGAATTATTACAAATACTACGCAGAAGGTAATGTAGATAAGATGAAAGAGATTGCAACTCCAATCTCGAAATTAGAGCAGAGTTATATCAAGATGTTCAGCGAACGCGTAGAGAAATATAAGAACATCAAGTGCTATACAAAAGAGGGATTAGATAAAGATTCCTATATCGTATCCGTAACAATGGATATGAAGTTCCCGAAGATCAAGACAACGATCCCGTCTTTGGAGACTTTTTATGTAAGAACGGATGACAAGGGAAATCTGTATATTGACAATCTCTACAGTACATTCAATTATATCGCAACGAATGAAAAAGACGTTGATTCGAGCGTTTCAGAATTTATTGACAAGTATGAAGAGCAGGATGACTTTGTAAAGTTAGCAAACGATATCGAGAAAAAAAGCAGCAAAGCGATCAAATCGGATAAAGACTTAGAAAAATACGTTAATAAGCTGAATGATAAGGTAATTCCAAAGTGGCTGAACAATTATAAGAAGGCACAGGAGGAAGAACAGAAGAAGAAAGAAGAAGAGCAAAAGAAGAAGGACGAAGAAAAGAAGAAACAGGAAGAAGAACAAAAGAAGAAAGACGAAGAGAAGAAGAAAAAAGAGGAAGAACAAAAGAAGAAGGACGATAAGAAAGACAGCAAAAAGAAATCCGAAGAAAAGAAAAAATCTGAGGATAAAAAAGACAGTAAAAAGAAATCTGACAAGAAAGACGATCAGAAAAAAGAGGATAACAAGCAGGAAGAGCAACAACAGGCAGAGCAGCCGGCAGCCGAGACTGTATATGTAACCACAAAGGTCAATATCCGTGATGCTGCAAGTACCGATGGAAATGTCGTAGAGATGTTAGAGTTCGGAACAGAGTTGAAGCGGACCGGAACAGAAGGCGACTGGAGTGCCGTAGAGCATAATGGTGTAACCGGTTATGTCAAGAGCGAGTATCTGTCTACAGAAGTTCCACAGCAGGATACATCAGCACCTTCCCTGTCAGAGGGTTCTACCGTTACCTTAAATGGCACGATTAATATCCGTGAGTCCATGAGCGAGACTTCCACGAAGGTAGCAGTAGGATATGCCGGTGACAAGGTTACGGTTGTTATGAGTTATGCGGAAGGATGGACGAAGGTAAATTATAAAGATACCATCGGTTACATAAAGACAGAATTATTACAGTAGGAAGAAATGCGGAGGCTTAGGTCTCCGCATTTTTGAAAGGATAGGAATGGAAACGGAATTTATCAGGATCAATAAGTTTTTAAGTGAAGCAGGAGTGTGTTCAAGAAGAGGAGCAGACCGTCTTGTGGAAGAAGGAAGAGTGACTATTGACGGAAAGGTAGCAGTACTTGGTGATCAGATCCTTCCGGGACAGAAGGTTCTTGTGGACGGCAGGGAAATACAGAGAGAGGATGAGAAGATTTTACTGGCTTTTCATAAACCAAAAGGAATTGTATGTACGGCAGAGAAGAGAGAAAAGAACAATATTATTGATTATCTTCATTACCCGAAACGTATCTATCCGGTAGGAAGATTAGACAAAGATTCCGAGGGATTGATCCTTCTTACCAATGATGGAGAGCTTGGAAACGAGATTCTAAGAGCAAGAAATTTTCATGAGAAAGAATATATCGTAACGGTAAACCGCCCGGTTACGGATGAGTTTTTACGCGGAATGGCAGGAGGTGTACCAATCCTCGATACGATCACGAGAAAGTGTAAGGTAGAAAAGTTAGATAAGCGGAAATTCCGTATTGTGCTGACGCAGGGACTGAACCGGCAGATCCGCAGAATGTGTGAATATTTTGGCTATCGGGTGGTCAAACTGGTCCGTGTCAGGATCATGAATATTAAATTAGGAGATCTTCCAGTGGGAAAATACCGTGATCTTACACATCAGGAATGGGAAGGATTATTGGCACTGCTATCAGAGAGTGGGAAAGAGGAATAGAATGGAAATTCAGGAAAAAATAGAAGCGTTACGCAAGGAAATTGAGTATCATATCGAACGCTATTATAATCAGGATGATCCGGAGATTACCGATTACGAATACGATCAGAAAATGAACGAGTTAAAACGTTTAGAAAGAGAACACCCGGAATATGTCACACCGGATTCCCCGACACAAAAGGTCGGAGGAAGTGCAAAACGTGAGGCGGGTGTCTTAGTAGAGCATAACGTACCGATGTTGAGCCTTCAGGATGTTTTTGACAGGGGAGAGGTAGAGAATTTTGTTGCAGAAATGAAAAAGCAGTTAGATGATCCTGAATTTGTGGTTGAATACAAGATAGACGGACTGTCTCTTTCTTTGCGTTACGAATACGGCGAGTTGAAGTTAGCAGAGACCAGAGGAGATGGCATCCAATATGGGGAAGATGTCACGGCAAATGCAAAAGTGATCCGTGATGTCAAAAAGAAATTAAAAGATAAACCGGAATATCTCGAAATCCGTGGCGAAGTCTATATGACAGAGGCTGATTTTGAGAAGGTCAACGAAAAACAGGAACTGCTCGGCAAAAAGCTGTTTGCAAATCCAAGAAACTGTGCAGCAGGCACACTGCGTCAGTTAGATACCGCAGTGACAAAGGAACGCGGACTGTCCATGTTTATTTTTAATATTCAGGATGCAAGAGGAATCTCATTTGAAACGCATACAGAAGGCTATGAATATTTAAAAAAACAGGGCATTCGGGTCATTGAAGAATATACGGTCTGCAAGACAGCAGATGAAGTCTGGGCAGCGATCGAAAAAATCGGCGAGAATCGCGGAAAACTGCCATATGATATTGATGGCGCGGTGGTAAAGATCAACCGTTTTTCCGACCGGGAAAAATTAGGGGCAACTTCTAAAGTTCCGCGGTGGGCAGTGGCATATAAATATCCGCCGGAAGAAAAAGAGACAAAACTGTTAGATATTGAGTTGTCGGTTGGCAGAACCGGAAGGATCACGCCGACAGCCGTTTTTGAACCGGTGCGGTTGTGTGGCACGAGCGTATCAAGAGCAACCCTGCATAATCAGGATTTTATTGATGAATTAGACATCGGGATCGGTGATACGATCGTGGTATATAAATCCGGTGAGATCATTCCGAAGGTGCGAAGAGTCATTCATGAAAAAAGACCGGAGGGTGTGAAAAAATTTGTAATACCGGATGTCTGTCCGGTCTGTGGTGCAAAGACAGAGCGAGAAAAAGATACGGCAGATATCAAGTGTACCTCACCAAACTGCCCGGCACAGTTAGAACGTCATATGATCAATTTTGTCGGCAGGGATGCTATGGATATCAAAGGATTTGGTGCCACTTACATTATGGAGCTGGTACATCTTGGATATCTCAAAGATATTGCAGATATTTATGATTTAAAAAAGCACCGGGAAGAACTGATTGAACAGGGAATTATCGGAAAAGAAAAGAATACAGATAAGTTGTTAGATGCAATTGAAAAATCCAAGCAAAATGAGGCATTCCAGTTGTTGACCGGATTTGGTATCCCAAATGTCGGTAAGGCAGCGGCAAAGACCATTCTGAAACATTTTGGCAGTATAGAAGCACTGATGCAGGCAGATATGGAGAGTCTGCAACAGGTTGCAGATGTCGGAGAGGTTACGGCACTTTGCATCCGTAATTATTTTCAGGATGAAAATAACTGCAAGATCATAGAACGTCTGAAAGAAGCAGGGGTCAATATGGAAATGGCAGAGTCAGGCAGTGAGGACGGACGTTTTGACGGATTGACCTTTGTCATTACCGGAACACTTCCAACGATGGATCGAAAGGCAGCAGCAGCCCTGATCGAAGCGCATGGCGGCAAGGTATCCGGTTCTGTTTCTAAAAAGACCAATTATCTGCTTGCCGGAGAAAATGCAGGCAGTAAGCTGACTAAAGCAAATGATCTAGGTGTTTCCGTGATATCGGAAGCAGAATTGCAGGAAATGTTAAAATAGATATTGATAAACAGAACACAGACAGAAAAGAGGGAAAAATATGCCGATCAAGACACAGGGAGATTTACCGGCAAAGGAAATATTAGAAAATGAAAATATATTTGTGATGGATGAGAGTCGTGCTATCCATCAGGACATTCGTCCGCTTCAGGTGTGCATTTTAAACCTGATGCCGTTAAAAGAAGATACGGAGTTACAGTTGCTGCGTGCACTATCGAACACACCATTACAGGTGGATATTACGTTTTTAACAGTAAAAAGCCACGAATCGCAGAATGTATCTGCGAATCATCTGAACAAATTTTATACAACCTTTGAATACATCAAAGATCAAAAATTTGATGGCATGATCATTACGGGAGCACCGATCGAGCATCTGGATTATGAAACAGTAGATTACTGGGAGGAACTTTGTCAGATCATGGACTGGACAAAGACAAACGTGACCAGTACGATGCATATCTGCTGGGGTGCTCAGGCAGGACTTTACTATCATTTTGGTATTAACAAGGTGCTGCTTCCGAAAAAATTATTTGGAGTTTACCCATTCCAGGTATTGAACAGAAAAGTGCCGTTAGTCCGTGGCTTTGACGATGTGTTCTATGCACCAAACAGCCGCCATACAGCAATCTTAACCGAAGACATTGAGAACTGCCCGGATCTGAAGGTTCTTGCAAAATCCGAAGAGGCAGGTGTATTTCTGTGCCTTTCAAATGAAGGAAAACAGATATTTGTCATGGGGCATCCGGAATACGACAGGATCACACTGGACAAAGAATACCATAGAGATTTAGAGAAAGGTCTGCCGATTGACCTGCCGTATAATTATTATCCGAATGATGATGCCACAAAGCGTCCGCTGCTGCAGTGGAGAGCAAACAGCAACAATTTGTTCAGTAACTGGCTCAATTATTATGTATATCAGGTCACTCCGTATGAGTTGTAGGGGAAATGCTGAAAACAAGCAGATTTTATGGGATTATTATAAAAATGTATTTTAATGATACCAGTCAACATCATAAACCACACATCCATGCTTTTTATGGAGATTATGAAGCTGTTATTGCCATAGATGGACAACTGCTTGCCGGTTCTATGCCGGTAAAACAGCTAAAGATTATTAACGGATGGCTTGCTATCTATGAAGAACAGGTTTATGAAGCTTGGAATCATGCGGTACGTAATGAACATTTTGAAAGAATTAATCCATTATAGTAGAAGGAGAACACTAGATGTTTGAAATTAACGGAATTGTATATGCAAGTGAATTCAAGAATGAGACCGTTTCAAGTTTTGTGTAAACGTTAAAAACTGATATAAGATTTGTGAATAAGCTGGTATGTCAAGAGCGCCCTAATGCATCAACAGCCATTTCATAGGCTTCCTGCATATTTCCGCCTTGTGTTAGACATTCTGGAAAATCAGGAAAAGTAATCCAAAAACCACCTTCCTCTGCTGTGTGAAATACGGCAGGATAAAATAACTTATCCATATCATCATCCTTTCCTTATCATGCTTGCATTGCACTATGTAAGATCACGTATGTAAATAAAAAAAAGAAAACCGCTATATCACGGTTTCTATTTGCTAAGTTTCTTAAATTTTTGTGTTCATACGTTCTCTGAACGGTGGCATAAAAATTTCAATTAACACCGATACCTGATTAGGTTTTAGTTTTAAATCTGTAACTGCAGAAGGCTTCGGAATGATTTCATGATCTTGTTCCATGCCCCAAATATGAAGTCCGAGAGCTTCTTTTGCATTTTTTAAGGCCTCATCGGTATTGTCTTTATCAGCACACGGATAGCAGCCCGGCAAATCTGGAAATTCGATGGAAATTCCAGCATCTTCATAAGTGAATAGTGCAATATAAGAATATTTGTCTTTGAGCATTGCTATATCCTCCAATTTTTTTAGTCATTTCAGTTAATATCTTTTGCATTAATATATTTGTCATATTTTACGACTCCTTTGTAGTCGAGGGATTCCTTATAACATATATGATAGGGGATTGCATAACAATAATCAATAGAAATTTTCTTTTCTTAAATTTCCCACAATTTTGAACCATTAACATTTCTAATTTAAGGAAATATTGTCTGAATTTGTAGGCGTTTCGATAATATTTGCATTTGGTTTCATATGTGGACAAAGATTCGCTACAAATAAATTTTATTGATGAAATAGTCATATTTCTTCGGTTTTTCCTAAATAAGATGTAACAATTTTTTTGTCCATAAAATCTCATTATAACATATCTTTTCGGTAACCTAATTATTCTCCCCAAAAAGAAATGAAAGTAAAAAATAAAAAATCAAAATAAGAAAAAATAAAAAAATTTCAAATTCTTAGATAAACATTTTTTCGCGTTACTATTTTTACGAAAGGAGGAAACTAAGAAAATTTTCACAGAAAGGAGGGATAAAAATGATATGGTTTAATTTTTACAGTGTGATTCTGATGCTGGGGGTACTTTTCACATTTTGGCTATGTGAAAGAGAGATTGAAAACGATTTTTTACGAGTCGTTACGCTTGGAATTATTGTGATAATGGCGATGATTGCAATTTTTTATTTCTTTTTTTAAGAATGCTCAGGTCAGATGAAAGGTGAGAGAGGGGGCTGCCGCACTTAGTGCGACAGCCCCTCTTTCTTAAAAATATAAACCGATGATGTTATTTCGTTTTCACTGTTGCAGATTTGCTCCAGGAGGAAACCACTTTTGTAGTCTTTCCGTTAACTTTTACATTCTTATAGGTTCGTATGCGTACATAATATTTCTTATTTGCAGCACAGTTTTTGATTTTCGTCTTTGTGATACTGTTTTTCTTAATCGTTACTGTTTTTGCCTTTGAAAAATTCTTTTTCGTTGCATACTGAATCTGGTAACCGCTAGTCTGCTTGGTTTGCTTTTTCCATTTTACGGTAAAAGCCTTTTCCTGTCCGCTCTGTGAAGACAGTTTGGTATTCTTTGGATTAATACTAAAAGTACAGGTTTTAGTACCGCTATATTTGCTGCCTTTCAGTGTGATTTTTACTGTATATTTCCCTACATTTTTTCTGCCTTTTGTATAGGAAACTTTGTAATCCGTTCCGTTTTTCAGAAGTTTACCGTTGCTGTCTTTTACAGTAACCGTCGGTTTTTTCACTTTGCCGTTATAGGTATAAGAAGTCTTAGAAAGTGTAACCTTGGAAACCTTCGGAATTGTGGAAGTTGATAAGGTCTTTCCACAGGTAGTACATTTTGTTACATTGCTTCCTGCTTTTTTAAAAGTAGCTTTTTTTGTAACAGTAGTCTGCTTTGTATGTGTGGACTTGTTTAATGTCACACCACATTCGCAAGTCTGCCAGTGATTGGTTTCATCTGAATGCCAGCCGGTTTTATCCGGGGTATGTCCTGTCAGTTTTGGAAGGACAGTGTCTTTCAGAGAAATTTCTTTTGTAGCTGCTTCATCGCTGAAATATTTGTTGCAGCTATTGCAATACCAATAGTCAATATTACCATCTGCCATGTGTGTGGCTGCTTTCTTGGCTGTTTTCACAAGTTGATGATTAATCTTGTCAAGGGAAGTCACATCCGTTTTATCATTACAACGTTCACAATGATGGGATTTGATTCCTTCTTGCTGGCAGGTAGCCTCTTTGTCAATTGTCCAGGCTTTCTGATATGCATGACCACCAAAATAATCATTACAAATATCGGCAAGTACCTCATCGGTAGTCTTTGGTGTAATATCATTGGTTCCTTGTGTTACAGTGTTTCCGACAGAGGTTAGAAGTGGATTTTTTGTCTGGTCAAAGGAACATCCGGTTGTTGTACCATTTTCATCGCTGGCAACGAAACCGCCGGCAGCACCATACTGATTAGAGCCGGTTACCACACCGGTTGCATGACTGTTCTGAATCATACTGCCTTTATTTGTTCCGACAAAACCACCGGCTTTTGCAATAAAGGTTGTTGCAGTGCCTGTTACATCTCCGTAGGCTGTACATGCGTTAACTGTTGCACCACTCAAATATCCGGCAAAACCACCAAGATTCCAGTTATCTGCCTTGACATTTCCGGAAGCAGTACATTTAGTGATCGCACCTTCATAGACCCAGCCGGCAAAACCGCCGGTTGACCAGCCCGTACTTGTTACACTTCCCTTTGCCGTATTATTCTCAAAGGAAGAGGAAAAGGCGTAACCGGTAAAACCGCCACTGACTGTATTTCCTGTTACAATCGTGTCTGCGGAACAGTTTGAAATCTTACCATAGCTGGCTGCACCAATCAGACCGCCGGCATACATTTTTGAATCCACCTGTCCGGATACATGACAATTCTCTATCGCTGCATATTTGGCAGAACTACCACCAAGCAGGGTAATCGAACCGACTAAGACTCCGGCACCATACTGAAGCGTTCCATCATCGGTTTCGTCTCCCGCATAGATGGTTGCATTTTCAATAGTAAGGTCTTTCAACACAGGTTCATTCGTAGCAACAGATACAGCACCAAATAATCCCGCATCTGTATTATTTCCGCGTTCATCCACATTCAGACCGGTGATAGTTTGATGATTACCGTCAAAATATCCGTTAAAGGAAGAAGCGTTGGATGAATTACCATAGCCGATGGGAACCCATCTGTGAGCACTTAAATCAATGGAAGCTATCAGTTTAAAATATTCATTGGCATGAGTCTTACCAACGACATGACTGTTCACTTCACTTGCCAGTTTTGCAAGTTGTTCTGCTGTAGCAATCTGATAAGGATCCTCTTTCGTTCCGCTACCACCCGCAAAATCAGTAGCAGCATAATCTCCCCATGTTTCTGACGCATTTGCGGCAAATGCCGTTGCCGGCATCATTCCCAAAGTCAAACCGAAAATGAGCAGAAAACTCAAGAACTTTTTCTTTGTCTTCATAGATCTGTAAATCTCCTTTCATATGTTTGTTTCATCCCTCTGTAAGACAGCTATATTTTAACATAGAAAGAAAAAAGAGAAAAGTTTTTGTTATAAATTTACAGAAGAGTAAATTTATTCTGATTTTGTGCTTGACAAATCCGGGAAAATCCAATATGATAATTAAAACGCTATATTCCTAGTTAAAAAGTAGGAATTAAGAAAGGAGAACACACATGGAAAAAATCAGAACTTACAAAACCAAGAAAAGAAGGATGGAGTGTATGTGTTGTTGCAGCAGAAACGGAGCAGAGAAATACAATGGCTAAATGCCGGTAAGATAGAATCAATATAGCAATACAAAATCAAACATTATATTTGTAAACATGGAGGAAAAAATTATGTCAGAGATTAAAAAAAGTGCAGCAGAGTTAATTGGAGAAACACCTATTTTAGAGATCAGTCGTTACAGCCAGTCCGCAGGCGTTAAAGACGTAACCATTCTTGCAAAATTAGAGTATTTAAACCCGGCAGGCTCCGTGAAAGACAGAATTGCATTAGCCATGATCGAGGATGCAGAAAAATCCGGTGCATTAAAACCGGGAGCAACGATTATTGAGCCAACTTCAGGAAATACGGGAATCGGTCTTGCAGCCGTAGCAGCAGCAAAAGGTTATAAAGCGATTTTAACACTTCCGGATACGATGAGCGTAGAAAGAAGAAATCTGTTAAAGGCATATGGAGCTGAACTTGTTTTAACAGAAGGTGCCAAGGGAATGAAAGGTGCCATCGCAAAAGCAGATGAGTTAAAAGAGAGCATTCCGGGAGCCGTTATCTTAGGTCAGTTTGTGAACCCTGCAAACCCGGCAGCACATAAGAAAACAACCGGCCCTGAGATTTACAGACAGACCGATGGAAAAGTAGATATTTTTGTAGCAGGAGTCGGTACCGGCGGAACCATTACCGGAGTCGGAGAATATTTAAAAGAGCAGAATCCGGATGTAAAGATCGTAGCAGTAGAGCCGGCAAGCAGTCCTGTCCTTTCCGAAGGAGTATCCGGTCCGCATAAGATCCAGGGAATCGGCGCAGGCTTTGTACCGGATACATTAGATACCAGGGTTTATGATGAAGTGCTTAAGATTGAAAATGATGATGCATTTGTAGAGGGCAAACGCTTTGCAGTAAGCGAAGGAATTTTAGTGGGAATTTCTTCCGGTGCGGCATTAAAAGCAGCCACTATTTTAGCAGAACGTCCGGAAAATAAAGGCAAAAACATTGTTGTACTTTTACCGGATTCCGGTGACAGATACCTGTCCACACCATTATTTGCAGACTAAGATTGTATGAGAAGATCACCCTGTATAGCAGAGCAGTAGTTTTGTGAAAGAAGACTACCCTGTTATACAGGGACTTTTTTTGCTCTATAGGAAATACAGCACCGCTCGCGCGCGGAACAAAACTTGTGCTATGGAAGAAGCTGGAGCGTGAAAGTGTGCGAAGCACACTTTTGTTTTTTTGACTAAACAGAAAAACAAAATTTTGCATAAAATCAGTAACATTGGAGATTTTAAAAGAGTAGGCAATGTATTTTGGAAAGGAGAAACTCATATGGATCAGATTTCAGAAAAAGAGTTAGCAGCTTTAAATGAATTATTGTCAGAAGAAGAGTTACTGATCAAGAAATTCAAAATGCTTTCAGAACACACAGAGGATGCAGAAGTAAAAGCAAAATTTACGGAAATCTCAAATAAGCATCAGGAGCATTTCCAGTCCCTGTACGCACAGTTAAAATAGGAGGAGAGAACATGCAGCAGCCATATTCAGAAAAAGAAGTCTTAGCAGATGCTTTAACAGCAGAAAAAACAGCAACGGATCATTACAACACATTTGCAAATGAATGTGTGCATGAGAATGTCAGAAATGCAATCTTAGATTGCTTAGACAAAGAGCATGCAATCCAGCAGGATGTCTTTAACATCATGCATGGAAAAGGATATTATCCGACTCCGGCAGCAGAAATGCAGAAGGTAGACGAGGCAAAACAGAAATACAGCCAGTGTATGAAAACCTTTTAAACAGTACGGATAAATCAGCAAAAAGCGGTCACTTCGGTGGCGGCTTTTTGTTTATTGCATTCAATAAAAAAGTCAGCTATAATGTAGCAATGGAGGAATTTTATGGTAAGAAAAAGAATGATCAGGATTGCTGCATGGCTGTTGATCGGTATCTTATGTGCAGGCAGTATCCCAATGACAACGAAGGCGGAAGAACCCTTACATATATTGGCGTTAGGAGACAGTATTGCCCTAGGATATGGTCTCGAAGATAAAGAGCAGGAAGCCTATGGTGCAGTTTTAGCAAAAAAAGCGGGAGCAAAGTTTACGAATGAAGGGATCAACGGACTGCGGAGCGAGGACTTAATAGAACGTTTAGAAGCCGGAGAATATAATGAACAGATCAAAGACGCGGATATCATCCTATTGTCGATCGGTTCGAATGATGTATTAAAAAACTGTGTGATACAGGCAGCAGGAGCTGTTGGGATCCATACGGAGTATAAACAGATTTATCCGGAGTTGAAAGCGAGATATTTAGAGCATCCGGCAGAGATGACGGAAATGTTAGCAGATCTGCGAAAAGTCAAACAGGAGCTTCGGGAGAATCAGGAAGTATTAGATATATGCGATCAGTTTGAAGGAAAATTTGAACAGATCATCCGTATGATAAAAGAAAAAAATCCCTATGTAGTGATTTATGCAGATAATGTATACAATCCCTATGTTGCAGTCAACTACACCTATGGACCGATCGAGGTACTGAATTTATCGGAATTGACGGAAACCTATATCCGTAGGATCAATGAAGCGTTTCACAGTTCCTCAAAAGAGTATACCGTCATCAATGCCTATTCTATTTTTCAAAAAGACGGATATACAAATGTAAAAGCAGGGACACTTGAAAATTTAGAGAAGTTTAATTTAGATCCGCATCCGAATCGGGAAGGACATATTCAGATTGCAGAAAAGATCTATGAAAAGTTAGATTTAACGCCGCCCAAGGCAAAAGCCGTGCGGGAGGATGCAAAAATCGAGATCACGGCAGATGAGAAGGTACGGTTTGTAGAGGGAAAACACCTGTATCTGAAGTCGGAAGAAAAAAGTTATTCCTATGAGCTGACCGGAAAAGAAGAATTTAAAGAGAAAAAGAGCGGCAGATTTGTCTGTCGGATACCGATCCGGAAGTTTACGGATGGCGAAGAGTTAGGATATCTGAAAACATATCGGATCATCTTAGATGAAGATGCGATGAAGGATATGGGAAATAACAGCTGCCGGGAACAGGAACTGGGAAGTTTTAAAACAGGATTTCCGGTTATCTGGTGTACTGTAGCAGGAATTGTAATAGTAGGAGTGCTTGGAATTGTGATATTCCGAAAAAGGCGTTCCTAAGAGAAGAATACGAAAAAGAAAAGACGAAAGGGAAAACACAAGAGAGAAAGGCGAGGAAGAGTATATGAGACGAAAACGGGAAGGCATGAGTGAAGCACAATGGAAGTTAAATATGGTAGCGGTCATCGTATTGATGATCGTCTATCTGATCGTAACGCTATATAATTCGGAACGTTTAGCAGCACAGGTGGAAAAAATGTCGAGCCATCCATTCGAGATGGTGGTTGCAGGCGGAGAGTTAAAGATGTGTATTGCAAAAATGCAGGTACGGGTAGAACGTCTCTATAAACATAACACGATGGATGATGTCATATATATCCGGGGAATTTTAGATGAGTTATATGAAGAAACGGATCAGGTATTGAAGCGTTTAAAGCATGCTTATCAGGGCAGCGATAAAGAGTGGGATAATCTAGAGGATAATTTGGATGAGATCAAAAAACAGCAGAACGGTTTCTTGCTCTATGTTTCAGCAGATGAATGTTTTCCACAGGATCAAGTCATTGCCTATGAAGAGGAAAAGATAGAGCCGCTTTATCAGGAAACCACAGCTATGATCGATGAGATGTTAGAGGATGCGGAAGAAGGAGGACTGCAGTATGTGCAGAACGTAGAGCAGTTAAGGGTCCGTGTGCTGGTGCTGTCTATTATTCTGATGGTTGCCATGTTAGCAGTGTTTATTTTTTCACAATATATCATGTGGAGACAGCGAAAAGAGCTGCAGAACCGGAGTACATTGTTTGACAGTCTTTCAAAGAGTATCGACGATGCATTTGTGATCCGTGATGCAAAAAGTGGAGAGATTGTCTATCGGTCTTTGAACATGGAGCGTGTACTCGGAATATCTCCGACCGATGAGACGCTGTATCAGGGATTGAAGTCAGAAGATGTGGATGAGATCTATCGTTATATCGGAGATTTCGAATTAGCGGCTTCTTATAAAAAATTAGTGGAATACACAAGACCGGATGGAGAAAAACGCTGGGTGCTGTTGCGTTTATACCGTGTCAATAATTTAGATACACCGCAGGTAATTTCCTTCTATTCCGATAGGACAAATGAGGAAAAACAGCGTATCTTCTTAGATGCGGCAATGGAGAATGCAGATAAGGCAAATCAGGCAAAGGGCGATTTCTTAGCACGCATGAGCCATGAGATCCGTACACCGCTTAATGCGATCATCGGGCTGGTGACTCTGGCAATCGCATCAATAGAGGATTCTGCAAAAGTTCAGGATTGTCTGACAAAGATTAATTTTTCATCGAAACATCTGCTGATGCTGATTGATGACATTCTGGATATGTCACAGATTGAAAGTAATAAGATGAAACTTCAGAATGAAGAATTTGATATTTATCAATTTATCAACAGCTTTGTGGTGACCATTTATTCACAGGCAAAAGCAAAAAATCTGGAGTTTAAGGAGTCGATTACCGGTTTTTCAGAGGGAAGTGAGTATTACGGAGATTCGCTGCGAATGGGGCAGATTTTGTTAAATCTTGTGTCGAATGCTATCAAATTTACACCGGAGGGTGGAAGCGTTTTTTTGAAGGTGGAAAAATTAGTGACCAAGAAAAACTTGGACATTGTACGGTTTGAAGTGACAGACACAGGAATCGGTATGAGCGAGGAGGTGCAGGAACGCATCTTTGCACCATTTGAACAGGCGGATTCCTCCATTGCTGCAAAGTTCGGCGGAACCGGTCTGGGCATGAGTATTACAAAGAATCTGGTTATGCTGATGGATGGTAAGATTTATGTCAATAGCAAGGAAAACGAGGGAACTACCTTTACCGTGGATATTCCTTTATTAAAAAAGGAAAGTGAGACAAAAATACCGGACTTTGAGAATATGGGCTTAAATGCCTTAGTGGTAGATGATGAGGAAGAGGAGTGCCGCCATGCAGTCAGAGTTCTTCAGGAGATTAAGATTCAGGCGGAATGGGTGATGCACGGTGCACAGGCAATCGAGCGTGTCATCAGTCATCATCGGGGGAACCGTGACTATGACATCTGTCTGATTGACTGGAAGATGCATGACATTGATGGTATAGAGGTCACCCGGCGGATTCGTGCAGAAGTAGGTTATGATGTACCGATTGTCATGATTTCTGCTTATGATTATATGGAAATAGAGGAAGAAGCAAGAGCAGCAGGTGTCGATGGATTTCTTCCAAAGCCGTTGTATCGTACGGCAGTTTATGAGGAAATTTCCAGAGAACTGAAAGAGAGGGAAGGCAGACAGATACAGGGAAAGGCAAAGCAGAAACTGTTGAGCGGAAAGAAAATTCTCTTAGCGGAAGATAATGACATCAACAGAGATATCGCAAAAGAGTTGTTAGAGCTTCAGGGTGCAACGGTGATTGCCTGTGAGGATGGAAAGCAGGCACTACAGGCATTCCAAAATTCAGGTATCAGAGAATATGATGCAATTCTTTTAGATATCCGTATGCCGGTGCTAGACGGATATGAGACAGCAGGAAGAATTCGTGCCTTGAATCGAAAGGATGCAGTCATTATTCCGATGATTGCCGTTACGGCACATGCTTTCAGCGGAGATGTTACCGCGGCATTAAGAGCCGGTATGAATGCACATGTCAGTAAACCATTGGATATTGCAGAACTTTGTGATAAACTGATAAAGGAAATGGAACGTGCTGAGTCAGAATACATACGGTCAGGAGTAGCAAAGAATGACAGATAAAGCATATTATGAGAAAGGCTTTGATATTGTATCGGCAAGAGAACGCTTTTTTGGAAAGCGGGAAATGTGCGAGCGGTATGTGATCCGTTTTTTAGAGGATCCAAACTACGAAGAAATGATAAAAGCAATACGGGAAAAAGACACAGAGCAGGCATTTCATTATGCACATACGCTCAAAGGAGTCTGTGCGAACCTGTCACTCTGGCGGATGCAGGATGCAGTTTCCGGGGTAGTTGAGGGACTACGGATGGGAAAACTGCCACGCGAGGAAGAAATCTCTGATTTAGAAAAATGCTATCAAAAGACCGTAGTATGGGTAAACTTAGTAAAAGAGCAGGGGATTACAGATTTTTAGTTTTGGAAAAACAAAATAAGAGATAAGAAGGGATAGCAATGACAGGAATAGTAGATGTAGGCGGTGGACTTCGCGGAATATACGGAGCAGGGATCTTTGATTACTGTATGGAACAGGGAATCCATTTTGATTACTGTATCGGTGTGTCAGCAGGAAGTGCGAATGTCTGCTCCTATATTGCAGGTCAGAAAGGGAGAAATTATCAGTTTTATACAGATTATTCATTCCGCAAAGAATACATGAGTGTGAAGAATCTTTTTCAAAAAGGCTCTTATATCAATATGGATTACATTTATGGGGAACTTTCAAATACAGGTGGAGAGAATCCGTTAGATTATAAAAAAATAGAAGAATCTGACGTAGAGCTGCGTGTGGTTGCAACGAATGCAGTAACCGGAAAACCGGTATACTTTGATAAAACCGATATGTGTCAGGATAATTACAGTATCATGAAAGCATCCTGCTGTATCCCGCTTGTCTGCAAGCCGTATCGGATCAAAGGCGTGCCATATTATGACGGCGGGCTTTCCGACCCGATTCCGGTACAAAAGGCATTGGATGACGGATGCGACAAGGTGGTGGTCATTCTGACAAAGCCGATCGATACGATCCGTGTTGCGAAAAAAGATGCGTTTCCTGCAAGGGTATTAAAGCGAAAATATCCGAAATCAGGAGAAGATTTAGCACGTCGCTATAAGACGTACAATGATCAGGTACGACTGGCAAAGAAATACCAGAAGCAGGGGAAAGTGCTGATCTTAGCACCGGATGACTGCTGTGGAATGGAAACACTGACCAAAGACAAAAGTGCATTGGACAAGATGTACCATAAAGGCTATCGGGATGCAAAAAAAATACCGGATTTTGTAAAATAATTATTTAAAATTTTATATCTAATTTGCGATTATCCGCATAAACACTATACTTTCAAGCACTTTGAAGTATAGAAAATTATTTAATTTACCACGAATTTACCACAATTGAATGAGCCTTGATATGACAATAAAATAGCACTAAAAAGACACCCTTTACACCTGAGTGGTGTCTTTTGTTAAAAAGCAGTCAATCCTAAGACTAACTGCTTTGTGTGTATGGATATAAAGTTGTCAAACTGGGATTGTATGTTGGAAATTATTCTACATCAATCACATCATCTTCACCTATTTCTATGAAAGTGGTGCTACTATCTGTTGAAACGTTTTTAGATACTGACATATTAAATATTATCAAGAGGATATTCAATAGCACAATTACTAGGAATATAACCCCAGCAATTTTCCAAATTTTTTTGCTACGCCTATTCTTAATTGCCATCTGTTCACTGATTTTTGCAAGTTGTTCTGCGATGACATCATTATCATCTTCATCAGGTATTGTTCCTCCAAGCAATACAAATTAACATTATAGTTGCATTACTCTTATATTGATGTAAAACTTAATATTCTATTGTTCCCAATATCACATAGAACCGAATTTACTACCACTATCTTATTTAAAAATGAAAATATCTTCTATCGGTGCATTGAGAACCCGTGAAATATCAATCGCCAGTTTTAGAGATGGATTGTATTGTGCTTTTTCCAACCTCATAATTGTTTCTCTACGAACCCCGACTTTTTCTGCCAGTTGTTCTTGTGTTAAACCTTGTGCTACACGATATACCTTTAAGTTGCACATGAAATCTTCTACCATGACTTATTCTCCTTTTTCGTAGCGGTATAATAAATAGTTGCTAAGAAAAATGACTAAAGCATAGATAAGTGAAACAGAAATGAGCATAAAAATTGCACACCATTCCACATTACGAGAAAACATTCCTATTGCCATAAGCCAAATGACTATAAAGAGAAGTTTAAATCCTACTTTATAGGCGTTTATTTCTGCTTTTCTTTTATTTTCTAAAAAAAGTTCATCTTCTAAAGTGTGAGAAAGTTTTCCTTCAAAGAAAAAGCCGAAAAAGCCAAAAAATATAAAGAATACAAAAGGATATATTTTCCCATATTCAAAATAAGTCCAAAAACCGCTAAAACCTAGAAATCCAAATATTCCACACAGTCCCCAATATGAAGATACTGTTCTTGAATAGTTTTTGTCTTTAAAATTTTTAGAAAAGGCGTTTTTAAAGAAGATAACTGTTACATATAAGACATAAATAGCTATCAAAGCACCGACTATCAACATTGGTATATCCTTTATGGAAAATACATAATTAGACATATCCATGTTTTTAACCCAGCGTGCGTCGTTAAATAATAAAGAGTAAATTATCCCTGCAATCAGTAATATTACACACCCTACTCCCATAAAGATAACTTGTTTCATTTGTTTTTTTGTCATAATCATCCCTCTTTTCAATGTGATGTTTTTGTATCTTTATAAGACAAATATATCACTTAATATAAATGGTGTCAACAAGAAAATGATACAAATACATCTCATATCGTTTTTATATAATTTACTACAAATCAGATTTTGTCCCTTTCTTCCTCTTGTCTGCCACAAACAGTAAAGGAAAAGCCCTGTCAAGAGCCTTGCCACCATTGGTGGTGCTTTGCACTCTTTACTGGGCTTTTTGTTTGCTGTATCTTCTACAAAGAGGAAAAGGGTTACTCGTCCTCATCATCAAAATCGTTATTTTTCAATACTTCCCGTAATAATTCCATATCTTCTTTTGAATTGGGGTTTATCATTTTTACGACTTGATAAGGTGTCCTATATTTATGTCCCTCTATGCTTTCACCGAACATATCCATGCTGTATAAATCATCATAGTGGTCTAACAGTTTTTGAAACTTCAAATGCTGGATAAATTCTTTGATTGGATAAAGGTCGGACGCTACAATGCTTTTTCCGTTGATGTAGTCGGTAATATATTCCCGTAACTTTTTCAACTCATATTCCAGCCATTCTTCTTCGCTGTCAAAGAAGTTGTCATAATGCCCATGTTTTAATTCTGCATTTAGTCGTTCTTCAATTCTTAAAAACTGGCAGACTTCCTTTTCGGCTTGATTAACATACTTCCATTCTCCCGACAGTAATTCATTTGGGGTTACACCCAGCACGTCCATTATCTTTTCTAATGTATCAAAGGTAGGATAATTCACACCACGTTCAATCTTGGAAAGGCTCTGCATATTGATACCGATTTTGTCCGCAAGTTCCTGTTGTTTCATTCCTCTGTATTTTCTTATGGTTTGTATGTTCTCTCCTAAGAAACTGATTTTCTTTTCATAATGCTCCATAACTTAGTATAACCGCTCCTTTCGTTGCTTTTTTTGACGTTTATAAGCATATCATACTTAATCTATATCCAAAAGTCAACAAAAACTTCTTGACAAGTAATTCTAATGGCGTTATTATCGTGTTAGATAGAGCGATTAAGCACGCTAGGGTCAATCACACGCTTGAGTAAGCATATAGAATAGATATTTTCACTTTGATAGCATGAATAGGCATGGACTATCAGACTGAAAATCGGGTTTCTGACTGGGCTGTTCCGTTTAGCCACGAGCCTTACAAGGCTCGTGAGCGTTAAGAACGGGGCAGACACAGGAAGAAAGGGAACGCCTTTAGGCGTTCGTAAAGGGCGTATATGTAACACCGCCCTGCGCATACATGTCATAGTACCTAGAAACTGTGATAAATAAAGGAAAAAACACGATTTTTACCCCGCAAAAAAACGGGAAGTACGAAAGGAGTAATGCACTATAACTGCACACAAAAATTTATCCGTTAAGATTGATTACATCAGTATTGTATTTGATACGGCAACCGCTGAAGATGTAATCATGCACATTTTAGGTTTACCGACTGACATTTTCAATGTCTATCCGGCAAGCATTAAATACAAAACCTATCAAGCACGCTGGCAGATTGGAGATATTTATGTATCGGGGGACGCAAGAAAAACAGAGGACAACCCACAAGGGTTAGGCTGTTATCTTGTTATGACTGGCAGAGGTTGTGATGATATTTTCTGTATTCTCGACAGTAGGAATTATACCTTTGGGGATATGTTCCGACGTTGTGAGCGAAGATACGGACGGGATAACTTCCACTTCACAAGACTTGATATTGCCATTGATGACAAAAACGAAAAGCCATTCTTTACCATAGAGCAGATAAAGAAGAAATGCGAAAAAGAGGAATTTATCTCCAATAGTGAGGGCTACCACTTTGATGAAAGCAAGTTTGACGATTTCGACACCGCAAAGACTGTTTATATCGGTGCTGGAAAATCTGGATTATCCTACCGCTTTTATGATAAGGATAAAGAAGTCTGTTCAAAACATAATAAGACGCTTGAGGAAGTCGGCAGTTGGAAACGGACAGAAATGCAACTGCGTGATGATAAGGCTCATGCTTTTGCCATGACATTCAAGGACAGACCGCTGGAACTTGGGGAACTGGCTTTCGGGCTACTGGCAAACAACCTACGCTTTGTCGTGCCAAACAGAAACGAAAGTAATAAAAGCAGGTGGAAAACGTGTCGATTTTGGGAACGCTTTTTAGGGGCTGTGGAAGTCTTGAAACTGCAAGTACCAAAACAGCAAAATTCCCTTGAGGAAACACAGCAATGGCTCACAGAGGGTGGCGTGATTTCCGCTGTCAAAAGTTTTTACTTCTTGGAAGAACATGACGCATTAGGTGGACTGGAAAAAGTGGGAACTATGCTTGATAAGGCAAGATACAGCAATTCCCTTTCCAGTAAATTAACCGCCCATTTACAGAGGATAAACCGCACCGACCTTATCCCCTATATCCAGTATGACACGAAACATGGGAAAGGGGGTATCTGATGAATAACAACGATATTCCCGTATGGGAAAAATACACCCTTACCATTGAAGAAGCGTCAAAGTATTTCCGTATCGGAGAAAACAAGTTAAGACGATTGGCAGAGGAAAACAAGGACGCTGGCTGGCTCATTATGAATGGCAACCGCATACAGATTAAACGCCGACAGTTTGAACAGGTTATTGATAAATTGGACGCAATCTAATGCAAATGAGCCTTGTATGTGTTATGATGAACACAAGTCATATCAAGGTTCTTTCCAACAAGGAAAGGAGCAGACACCATGAAAGAAAAAAGACGGGATAACAAAGGACGTATCCTGCATACTGGAGAGAGCCAACGAACAGACGGAAAATACTTATATAAATATGTGGACGCATTTGGAAACACAAAATATGTGTATGCTTGGAGATTGACACCCACAGACCCGACACCAAAGGGAAAACGGGAAAAACTCTCACTTCGTGAACTGGAACAGCAGATAAGACGGGATATTGAGGACGGTATCGACAGCACAGGCAAGAAAATGACACTTTGTCAACTCTATGCCAAACAGAACGCACAAAGGGCAAATGTGAAGAAAAGCACAATGAAACAACGGGAACAACTCATGCGGTTATTGAAAGAGGATAAGTTAGGTGCTAGGAGCATTGATACGATAAAACCCTCTGACGCTAAGGAATGGGCGTTACGCATGAAAGACAAAGGCTTTTCCTATAACACCATTAACAACCATAAACGCTCGTTAAAAGCGTCATTCTATATCGCCATACAAGACGATTGTGTAAGGAAAAACCCTTTTGATTTCAAGTTAAGTGAAGTCCTAGAAAATGATACCAAAGAGAAAGTCGCATTGACAGAGGAACAGGAACAAGCCTTACTCTCATTCATCAAGACGGACAATGTGTATCACAAGTATTATGATGATGTGCTGATACTGTTAAAGACAGGACTTCGTATCTCGGAACTGTGCGGACTGACAGTAGCCGATATTGATTTTAAGAATGAAGTTGTGATTATCGACCACCAGTTACTAAAGAGCAAGGAACAGGGCTATTATATTGAAACGCCTAAAACAAAGAGCGGAATAAGGCAAGTGCCATTAAGCAGAGAAACAATACAGGCATTTCAACGGGTTATGAAGAAACACCCAAAGGCAGAACCATTTGTGATAGACGGACGGAGCAATTTCCTATTTGTCAATCATAAAGGCAAGCCCAAAGTTGCGATTGATTACAACGCCTTATTTGTCCGTATGATAAAGAAATACAACAAGCACCACAAGGACAATCCCTTGCCACATATCACACCGCATACGCTACGCCATACATTCTGCACAAGGCTGGCAAGCAAGAACATGAACCCAAAAGATTTACAGTATATCATGGGGCATTCAAACATCAGTATCACAATGAACTGGTATGCTCATGCGTCCATAGATACCGCAAAATCAGAGGTTCAGCGTCTAATCGCATAAAAGTATTTACCACGATTTTAACCACGTTTGATAGAGAAAATATAGGAAGATAGACCTAGATATGTGAGGTTTACCACAAAAGCAAAATGCCCGTAGAGCCGATAAAATAAGGCTTTGCGGACATTTAAGAAGATATAAAAAGATAGTCAAAAAGACATATATAATTTTACAAAACTGGTTACTCTGTTCCTGATAGTGATAATCAATTCCTGCAAGACGCTCACATAGTTCTTTGCAGGAAATTTCATATCTTTCGCAAAAAACAGTGAGGTCTGGGCATTCATCGCGAAGTTTCATATTGGTGAAACTTAAAAGCATGACAGGGTCTTTTGGTAATGTAGACATGGGAGGTCTCCTTTCTGTAATATAAATTATTTTCATAGATTTCTAATGTGTCTTTCTGTTAATATACTCCGTTTTATATTTCGAATAAATGATCTTCTGGCTTAAATACAGACCGTAATAGCCGGAGAGCATATAGCTTAATGCAGTGGAAAGCAGGAAAAACGGCATTCCTGCATAACCAAACAGTTCAAAACTGATCAGTAATGAGGTGATCGGGCAGTTCGTGACACCGCAGAATACCGAAAGCATCCCGACCGCCGTGCATAACGAAGGCGAAAAACCGATCAGATTGCCAAAGGTGTATCCAAACGTTGCACCGATAAAAAATGATGGCACAATTTCACCGCCTTTATAGCCGGCACCAAGAGTTGCCGCGGTAAAGATGATTTTTAATAAAAAAGCCCAGGGCACGACAGCTTCTCCATTCATGCAGTGTTCAATGATCGCCACGCCGGAACCGTTGTAATCCCTGTTGCCACAGAGCAGTGTCAGTGCGATGACAATACAGCCGCCGGTCACGATCCGCACATACCGGTTCGGAAAGAATTTCTTATATAAATGGTCTGTCTGGTGCAGCACGATACAAAACAGGATGCTGACCAAGGCTCCAAGGATTGCAAGCAGAGCTGTCAACACGGCATTTTTTAAAGAAAAGGCAGGCAGATGCTCTAAAAGAAAAGTCTCGGCTTCAATGCCAAAATAAGAAGCAGTTCCCTTTGCGACTAAGGCAGAGATCACACATGGGACCAGAGCAGAGTAGTGCATAATGCCGACACTGACCACTTCAATAGAAAAAACAGCCGCAGCCATTGGTGTTCCAAACAGAGCGGTAAAAGCTGCAGACATACCGCACATGATCATAATGTGTTTATCTTTTTCATTAAAACGGAAAAGTCTCCCAAGCGCACCGCCGATACTGCCTCCGATCTGTAAAGCAGCTCCTTCACGTCCTGCAGAACCTCCGGATAAATGGGTGATCACTGTAGAAATAAAGATCAAAGGTGCCATGCGAAGCGGAATCTCTTCATTCGAGTGGATAGCAGAGAGGACCAGATTAGTTCCGGTGTCATTCTCATCTTTTAACAGCCGGTACAGACCGACAATGACAATTCCGCCAAGTGGCAGAAGATAGAGCAGCCACAGATGTTCCATACGCAATTCCGTGACCATTTTGATACAGCCGTAAAAAGCAGAGCCGATACTGCCGATGATAAGACCCGATAAGATCGAAAAGACAATCCATTTCATGGAAGTAATAAAGCGCTGCGTATTGTGTTTTATCTTATGTTTGATAACGTCGTTCATAATTTTTAACCTCGGTATAAATTTTAACATTTTAGATAGAATAAAACAAGAGAAGAAAAAAAGGGATGGCATTTGTGCAAAACGCATAAAAGAGCAAGGGAAAATATATCCATTTTAGCAAAAATGCAAAAAACATATTGCATAATCAAAAAAAAGAGTCTATACTTTAACTATCACATGAAAACGTTACCGAAAATGTTGTCGGAAACGTTTCGGAGGTTATTTTTATTATAATAGGAGGATGTAAAATGAAGAAAAAAGTGGTGTCATTGATGTTAGTTCTTTCCATGGCAGCAGCAATGTTCGCCGGATGTGGAAGTTCTGGCAAGGATTCATCGAAAGATGAAGCAAAGAAAGACGATTCCAAGGGTTCTGTTTATTACTTAAACTTCAAACCGGAAGTAGATAAACAGTGGCAGAAGATCGCAAAGGCTTACACAAAAAAGACCGGGGTGGAAGTAAAAGTTGTAACAGCAGCAAGTAACCAGTATGAGACAACATTGAAATCCGAGATTGCAGGAAGCAATGCTCCTACCTTATTCCAGATCAACGGACCGATTGGTTATGAATCCTGGAAAGACTATTGTCTGGATCTGACCGATACAGATTTATACAAGAATCTGACAGACCAGTCATTAGCAGTAAAGGGTGAGGACGGAAAAGCATATGGTATCCCTTACACAGTAGAGACCTATGGTATCATTTACAACAATGCGATCATGGAAAAATATTTTGCACTGGACGGCGCTGTTGTAAAGAGCATGGATGAAATTAACAGCTATGACAAATTAAAAGAAGTAGTAGAAGATATGACCGCTAAGAAGAAAGATTTAGGAATCGATGGCGTATTTGCTTCTACCTCTTTAAAACCGGGTGAGGACTGGAGATGGCAGACACATCTTGCAAACCTTCCGATTTACTATGAATACAAAGATAACAAAGTATCCGATATGGATAAGATCGAGTTCAAATATGCAGAGAACTACAAGAACATTTTAGATCTGTACATGGACAATTCCGTATCTGAAAAAGGTCTGTTAGGTTCTGTTGACGTTGCTACTTCTATGGCAGAGTTTGCATTAGGACAGTGTGCAATGGTACAGAATGGTAACTGGGCATGGAGCCAGATCTCAGAAGTTGATGGAAATACCGTAAAAGCAGAAGACATCAAATTTATGCCGATCTACTTTGGTGTAGATGATGAAAACGAAGGCTTATGTACAGGTACAGAGAACTTCTGGTGCATCAACAGCCAGGCATCCAAAGAAGACATTCAGGCAACAAAAGACTTCTTAACATGGCTGACAACAGATTCTGAAGGAAAAGCATATATGTACAAATCCACAGATGACGGCGGACTTGGAAATGCAGCTCCATTTACAACTTTTGGCGAAGACGAGAGATCCTCTGACCCGCTTGCAGTTGAAATGTACAAATGGATGGAAAGCGGAAAGACCAGCGTATCCTGGAACTTCACAACCTTCCCAAGCCAGACATTCAAAGATGATTTTGGTGCAGCATTGTTAGAGTATGCAAATGGAAACATGAGTTTTGATAAAGTGGAAAAACAGGTCGTAGATGAGTGGGCATCCGAGAAAGGCGCTAACTAATCATCCGTGACAGGAACAGGTTTCATTAATTGCTTCGCAGCCCTGGCTGCGGAGCAATTTTAAAAAAGGAGTATATTATGCAAAAGACGTTAAAAAGATATTTTCCAATCTTTGTGGTTCCGACGCTGATAGCATTTGCTTTTGCATTTATTATCCCGTTTATCGAAGGGGTATATCTTTCTTTCTGTAAGTTTACCACAGTGGGAAACGCACACTGGGTAGGCTTAGAGAACTATAAGGCAGCATTGACCTCACAGGATTTTACTTATTCATTTTGGGTAACGGCAGCGTTTACCGTAATCTCCGTAATTACCGTGAATGTATTTGCATTTTGCATTGCATTGTTATTAACTAGAAAATTAAGAGGTACCAACTTTTTCAGGACGGTGTTCTTCCTTCCGAACTTAATTGGTGGTATCGTTCTTGGATATACATGGCAGCAGATGATCAATGCCGTATTGTTTAAATACGGAACAACGATCGTATCACAGTTTAAATATGGATTTGTCGGATTGATCATTTTGATGAACTGGCAGCTGATCGGCTATATGATGATCATTTATATTGCAGGACTTCAGAATATCCCGACAGAGCTGATCGAGGCGGCAGAGATCGATGGAGCAACTCATATGCAGACGCTCTTTAAGGTTAAGATACCGATGGTCATGCCATCGATCACGATCTGTATTTTCCTGACACTGTCAAATAGTTTCAAATTATTTGACCAGAACTTATCGTTAACGGCAGGTGCTCCGCTCCATAAGACAGAAATGCTTGCGTTAAATATTTATCAGACTTTCTATGGTAAGGTCGGTCAGGAAGGTGTCGGTCAGGCGAAGGCAGTACTGTTCTTTATCATCGTAACGGCAATTTCCGTGATCCAGTTATATGCAACCAGAAAGAAGGAGGTAGAGCAGTAATGGGAAAGAAAAAAGCGAACATTTTCATCTATGTGATCTTAGGTATACTGACCGTTGTTGTCCTATATCCGCTGTACTTTATTGTACTGAATTCTTTTAAAGGAAAATTTTACATCAGCAAACAGCCGTTTGAACTGCCAAAGGGTGAATTGTTTGCAGGACTGACGAACTATACCAACGGTTTAGAGCAGACAGGACTGATCGAAGCGGCAGGATGGTCCTTTTTCATAACGATCGTTTCCGTGGTACTGATCATCTTTTTTACATCGATGACAGCTTACTATGTGACAAGAGTAAAAGGTAAGACCACATCCGTGCTCTATTATCTGTTTGTATTCTCCATGGTGGTTCCATTCCAGATGGTAATGTTTACGATGGTAGACTTAGCAGATAAATTCCACTTGAGAAATCCGCTTGGAATGTGTATCCTATATTTGGGATTTGGAGCAGGACTATCCGTATTTATGTTTTCGGGATTTGTAAAAAGCATTCCGCTTGAAATCGAAGAGGCGGCAATGATCGATGGATGCAATCCGCTGCAGACGTATTTCAGGGTGGTATTTCCGATTTTAAAACCTACGGCGATCACCGTTGCAATCTTAAATGTAATGTGGATCTGGAATGACTTTCTGCTCCCTTATCTGGTCATCGGGATCAGTACCAGATATAAGACGATTCCTGTTGTAATACAGATGCTTGTGGGAACCAATGGTAATAAAGACCTTGGAGCATTAATGGCAATGCTGGTACTTTCCATTGTTCCGATTGTCATATTCTATATGGCATGCCAGAAATATATCATTGAAGGTGTAGTAGCAGGTGCTGTAAAAGGATAAAAGAGATTGGTGGGAAGAAATTGACCATAAAAGATATTGCAAAAGAATCGGGCTATTCCGTAAGTACGGTATCGAGGGTACTCAATAACAGACGGGATGTCAGTCCGGAAGCGAAAAAAAGGATCAGTGAGATCGTAGCGGCTTATAATTTTATACCGAACAATAATGCAAAACATTTGAAGCAGAGTACGAGTAAAAATATTGCGGTATTGGTAAAAGGTACGTCGAATATGCTTTTTGCCAATATCGTGGAAGAAGTACAAAAAATGTTAGAAGAGACTAAGTACTCTGCAGAGGTCTGTTACATGGACGAGGATAAAAATGAGGTAGAGCAGGCACTGATCTTATGCAGAGAACGAAAACCGATGGGAATCCTGTTTTTAGGGGGAAATCCGTCGAACTTTAAAGAAAAATATGAACAGATCGAAGTGCCGGGAGTCCTGATCACAAACTGTGGAAAAGAACTTCCGTTTGAGAATCTTTCGAGTGTATCGGTAGATGATATCGCAGCAGCGAAGCAGGCAATGGATTACCTGTTAGAGAATAAGCATAAAAACATCGGGATTCTTGGCGGTGATATCACGCTTTCCCATACGAGCCAGCAACGGTATTTAGGCTGTCTTGAAAGTTTTAAGAAGCATGGGCTGGAGTTTGACAAAGAGAAGTATTATGAGAATTGCCGGTTTTCTTTTGACAGTGCATATCGTGCCATGGTGCGGTTGTTAGAAAAAGCGCCGGATATTACGGCAATCTTTGCAATGGCGGATGTGACTGCGATTGGAGCAATCCGGGCATTAAAGGATAAAGGGTTCAATGTACCGGAGGATATTTCGGTCATCGGATTTGATGGGATTGAGTTAGCAGATTACTACAATCCGAAGCTGACAACGATCAAACAGCCGGCAAGAGAGTTAGCAATCCGGGGAGTTGAGATATTGTTCAACTTTATTGATTTCCAGGCGGGCAGTATCCACGAGACCGTCAATGTGGATCTGATCACAGGTGAAAGTGTTAAAAAACTAACGAGCGGAGGAGAAGGATGAGAAGTAGTGGTGTATTAATGCATATGTCCTCCCTTCCATCCCCATATGGGATTGGAACAATGGGAAAGCAGGCAAAGCAGTTTGTGGATTTTTTAGAAAAGGCGGGGCAGACTTATTGGCAGATGCTTCCAATCTGTCCGACCAGTTATGGAGATTCTCCATACCAGTCACCTTCCGGATTTGCCGGAAACCCTTACTTTATCGATTTAGATATTCTGTGTACTAAGAAGCTCTTAAAAAAGAGTGAGTGCAGATCCTATCAGTGGAATGTAAAAGACGATACCGTGGACTATGCGCTTCTTTATGAAAACCGTTATGACTTATTGAGAAAAGCAAAGGTGCGTTTTTTTGAAAATGTGCCACAGGAGTATTGGCAGTTCTGTGAAAAAGAAGCAGACTGGTTAGATGATTTTGCACTGTTTATGGCATTGAAAGAAGCACATAATGGAGCACAGTGGTCTGAATGGGAACGTCCGCTGAAATTCCGAGAGGCAGAAGCAATTGCTAAGGCAAAGGATACTTATGCAGATGAGATTGATTTTTGGAAAATGTTACAGTATCTTTTCTTTGAGCAGTGGTGTGAGTTGAAAAATTATGCGAATGAGCGGGGTATCCGCATTATTGGTGATGTTCCAATCTATGTAGCGGGTGACAGTGTAGATGTCTGGACAAATCCGTCACAATTTTATTTAGATGAGAATTTAGAGCCGATCGATGTGGCAGGCTGCCCACCGGATGCATTTTCAGCAGATGGACAGTTGTGGGGAAATCCGCTGTTTCGCTGGGATGTGATGCGGGAGGACGGTTACAGCTGGTGGACGATGCGCCTTCGTAAGATGTCCACGCTCTATGATGTGATAAGAATTGACCATTTCCGCGGATTTGACTCCTATTATGCAATTCCGGGCAAAGATACCACGGCAAGAAACGGCGTGTGGAGAAACGGTCCGGGGATGGAACTGTTTCGTGCAGTGGAAGAAAAGTTGGGAAAACTGGATATTATCGTAGAAGATTTGGGATTTTTGACCCCTTCGGTATTACAGCTTGTGGCAGATTCCGGTTATCCGGGCATGAAAGTCGTGCAGTTTGCCTTTGATTCAAGAGATGACAGTGATTATATGCCGCACAATTACGACAAGCATTGTGTCGTGTATACAGGAACGCATGATAATGATACGATCTTAGGCTGGATGAAGCAGGCACCAAAGAACAGTGTAAAAAAGGCAAAAGAATACTTGCGGATGACAAAAGAAGAGGGTTATAATTGGGGTATGATGTGTGGAGCATGGATGAGTTCGGCAAATCTTGCTGTGGTCACGATGCAGGATCTGATCGGTCTTGGAAGCAGTGCCAGAATGAATATACCGTCTACGTTAGGGGGTAACTGGACGTGGAGAGCACTTCCGGGACAGATCAATGCTCCGCTCGCAAATAAATTACATCATAAGACGGAGTTATATGGACGTCTTAGAAGATAAGGAAGACAAATATAATGTATTATTTTATTGTAAATCTGACCTCCCGTACGGGGAAAGCAGCTAAGACATGGCATCAGCTGAAATTGGAGTTAGATCAAAGGGAGGTTGCCTATAAGGCATATGTTTCAGAATACCCGGGACATGCAACCAGACTGGCAAAAATGATATGTAATAAGGCGGATAAAGATATCCGTCTTATTGTCGTTGGAGGGGATGGTACGGCAAATGAAGTCATCAACGGCATGGAGCATTTTGAAAAAGTCACGTTTGGCTATATCCCATCCGGTTCCGGAAATGACTTAGGAAGAGGACTTGGGATCAGTGCAAAAGATCCGTTAGAGGCATTACAGAGAATCTTAGAAGCAGAACAGGCACGATACATGGATTTAGGAAGAGTGTCATGGGCGGATGACAGAGGCATCCGGCAGAGCCGTCTGTATGCGATCAGTGCAGGGATCGGTTTTGATGCCTTAGTCTGTGAGCTGGCACTTCATGCAAAGTTAAAGACGTTTTTAAACCGTATCGGACTTGGAAAATTAGTCTATCTGATATTGACCGTAAAGAGTATGCGGGCTTTGCAGGTACAGGATGCTTACATAGAATTTGAAGGCGGAGAAAGCTACGAGTTAAAGGATATGGTCTTTGCAGCTGCTATGAACCAGCCTTATGAGGGTGGTGGTGTTCCGATGGCACCGGATGCAAAAAATGATGACGGGTTATTGTCTGTCATATTCGTAGAGGACATACCGAAGAAAAAAATGCCGCGGATGCTGCTCAGACTTCTATTGAAAAAACATAAAAAAATTCAGGGGCTGCGGTTAAAGGATACAAAGAGTGTCCGTATCCATTCCGATACACCGTTAGTCGTGCATTCCGATGGGGAATTCTGTGGTTATCGCACGGATATCCGGTTCGAGGCGGAAAAGGGAAAACTGCGGATTTTGTGCTAAGTACCTGACACATTTTAAAAGAACCTCCAATATACTATGATACAGAAGTGTATATTGGAGGTTTTCTTATGCAGGAAAATGAAAATATTCTGCCGGATACATGTAACTTTCGGGATGTGCAGCCGATCATGATGAATCTTCCCTATCCGCCGATCCAGGTCAGGAAGAAAAATAAAGACTATGCGAATATATTAAGTTTTGACTATTGCGGTTCCGTATCGGAGATGTCAGCGATCACACAGTATATCAATAACGAGAATCGTCTCTCCTGCGGAAATTGCGACATGGCAAAGACCATCCTTGGGATAGCCATGGCAGAGATGATACATTTGCAAAAATTAGGACAGTTGATCTTTCTGCTTGGCGGAACCATCGATTTTTCTGTCAGACACCGGAATGGAAAAGAGCAGTTATGGACACCGGAGTATATCGATATACCGGAACATGCGAAAAAGATGCTGTTAGCGGATATAGAATCGGAAAAAGGGGCGATCTATCAGTACCGCATGCATATGCGGATGATAAAAGACAATTATATCAATGCCGTATTAGCAAGGATCATCAAAGATGAAGAATACCATATTATGATGTTACAGATGTTAGTAAAAGAAATGTAGGCAGAAAATCTATCATAAACGAAAACTCCTCCACATATAAATGCAATAGCACATACAGGAGGAGTTTTTTCATGGACAATTTTAACACATCATCCTTTGACATCTACAAAGACATCAGCGCCCGCACCAAAGGCGAAATCTATCTTGGTGTGATCGGCGCAGTCCGGACAGGAAAATCAACGTTTATCAAGCGTTTTATGGAACAGATGGTACTTCCTTATATGAATGACGAGCATGACCGGGAGAGAACCATTGATGAGATGCCGCAGTCAGCTGCAGGAAAGACGATCATGACCACAGAGCCGAAGTTTATCCCAAAAGAGGCGGCAAAGATCCGCTTAGAGGATGAAACCGAGGTAAAAGTACGCCTGATAGACTGTGTCGGCTATATGGTTGAAGGTGCCAGCGGACATATGGAAAATGATGCGGAGCGGATGGTAAAGACACCATGGTTTGACTATGAAGTGCCATTCACACAGGCGGCAGAGATCGGTACGAAAAAAGTCATCAATGAACATTCCACAATAGGGATCGTAATCGCGGCAGATGGAACTTTTACAGATATTCCGAGAGAGAATTATGCGGCACCGGAAGAAAAGACCGTCAATGAATTAAAAAAACTCGGAAAGCCGTTTATCGTACTTTTAAATTCTACGAAGCCGTACAGCGATGAGACAAAAGAACTTGCGCAGCAGATGCAGGAAAAATATCAGGTGGCGGTATTGCCGGTAAACTGTGAGCAGTTAAAAAAAGAAGATATTTCTAAGATTTTACAGGCAATCCTCTATGAGTTCCCGGTGGTACGCATGAATTTTTATATGCCAAAATGGGTGGAAATGTTAGAACTGGGTGCTCCGATGAAGCAGAGCATGGTACAGAATGCCAGGAAATTTTTAAAAGACATTACATATATTAAAGACCTGATGAACTATCCGTTTGAAACAGAAGGGGATTATATTGAACAGGTCAAATTAGAAAAAATGGATTTAGCGGCAGGTAGCGTGAACTTAAGAATGGACGTAGAGGACAAATACTACTATGAAAATATGAGTGAGCTGACCGGAGTAGAGATCCATGGAGAATACCAGCTGATATCCATGGTCAAAGAGTTAGCAGAGATGAAAAAAGAGTACGAAAAAGTAGAGGATGCCATGAACTCGGTCAAAATGAAGGGTTACGGTGTTGTTAATCCGGGACTCTCGGACATTACCTTAGAAGAGCCTGTACTGATCAAGCATGGAAATAAATATGGGGTTAAAATGAAAGCCGTTTCTCCAAGCATCCATATGATAAAAGCAAATATCGAAACGGAAGTGGCACCGATTGTCGGCAGCGAGGAACAGGCAAATGATCTGATCGCATATATCAAGGACAGTCAGAATACGGAAGAGGGAGTATGGAGTACCAACATCTTTGGAAAATCCATTGGTGAACTCATGGAGGATGGAATCCGAAGTAAAATCTCTATGATGGACGATGAAAGCCAGTTAAAACTTCAGGATACCATGCAGAAGATCGTCAATGATTCCAACGGCGGACTGGTATGTATTATTATTTGATAAAAGATTGAAAAAAAGAAATAAATGGGCTATACTACCTCATGCAGGCATTATGTTATAAAAAATGATGCTTACTAAGATAAGGATATCAGGAGGAAAAAAGTATGGCAGAAAATAGAGAGTGCAGCAGCGCATCCAGCTGTTCTAAGGAAAGCTGTGAAGGATGTTCCGGCAGCGGACAGAAAACAAGTTTTGCGGCAGATATGAACCAGTATTCATCCGTAAAAAAAGTAATTGGAGTTGTTAGCGGAAAGGGCGGAGTTGGAAAATCCTTTGTCACAGCATCCTTAGCAGCACAGATGCGTAAAAAAGGTTATTCTGTAGGAATTTTAGATGCAGATATCACAGGACCTTCGATTCCTAAGATGTTTGGAGTACATGGTCCGGCAGTTGGAAATGACATGGGAATGTATCCGATCGAGGCAGAGGACGGAATAAAGATCATGTCCATCAATCTTCTAATGGATGACGAAGAGGCTCCGGTGGTATGGAGAGGACCGGTCATTGCAGGAACCGTAAAACAGTTCTGGAGTGATGTTGTCTGGGGCGATTTAGACTATTTATTTGTTGATATGCCTCCGGGAACCGGTGATGTACCGTTGACCGTATTCCAGTCACTTCCGGTAGATGGGATTGTCATTGTAACATCTCCGCAGGAACTGGTACAGATGATCGTAAAAAAAGCATATAATATGGCAGGAATGATGCATATTCCGGTGCTTGGAGTAGTAGAGAACTACAGCTATTTCGAGTGTCCTGATTGCGGTAAGAGAATTTCGCTGTTTGGAGAAAGCCACATTGATGAAGTTGCCAAAGAACTTGGCATTGATGTATTGGGCAAACTTCCGCTTGACCCGAAATATGCACAGGCAGCAGATGAGGGAAGATTTTTTGAGTTAGAAAATCCGAACTTAGAGGCAGGCGTTGAAAAGATAGGAAATATCTAATGGAGTGGCTGTTTCATCTGGATGCCTCCCTGTTGCTTTGGATACAGGAAAATCTGAGAGTGTCATGGCTGACACCGTTTTTTAAGCAGATTACAAAACTTGGAAATGTAGGATGGTTCTGGATCTTTCTGACAGTAATACTTTTGCTGATCCCAAAGCAGAGGAGAACCGGAGCCATGTGTGCGGCATCCTTAGTCGGTTCAGTAGTGGTCAACAATCTGTTTTTAAAAAATGTCGTGGCAAGAACAAGACCATATGAAGTGGTGGAGGGCTTGACCAGACTCATAGAAAAGCAGAGTGATTATTCGTTTCCATCCGGTCATACGGCGGCTTCTTTTGCAGCCGCTGTGATACTGTTTTTGCAGCTTCCGAAAAAATACGGGATACCGGCACTCATATTAGCGGTGCTGATCAGTTTTTCGAGATTATATTTAGGAGTACATTATCCGACCGATGTGTTAGCCGGAGCAGTGTCGGGAACCTTGATCGCGTTAGCGGTGCATTGGATATTTGAAAAGAAAAAAGAAAAGCACAGTGAGAATTGTGAATAGTAAAAAAGACCCGTTTCAGAGAAATCTGAAACGAGTCTTTTTTGAATGCTGTGTTACTATATATCACAGAAATTAATCATTTGGATTCATATCAATTCCACGATGTCTGTCTGCTTTCGGGTCCTCACCGAAAGAGTAGTCATTACCAGGAAGGATCGCATTTAAGATGACACCTGCTAAGGCTGCAATGGCAAGGCTGGTCAAAGTAATGGAAGTTCCACCGACTGTAAAGGTCAGACCGTTAGAAAAACCAAGACCGGATACTAAGATGACTGCTGCAATGATCAGGTTTCTGGATTTTGTAAAATCCACATGGTTCTCTACGATATTACGAACACCGATTGCGGAGATCATACCGTAAAGGATGAAGCTGACACCACCGATAATGGAAGCCGGCATAGAACCGATGATAGAGGAAACCTTTGGGATAAAACTTAAGACAACTGCATAGACAGCAGCTAAGCGGATTACTCTAGGGTCATGTACGCGGCTTAATTCCAGAACGCCGGTATTTTCACCATAAGTTGTATTTGCAGGACCACCGACGAAAGCAGAAAGGGAGGTAGCAAGACCGTCACCGATCAGAGTTCTGTGAAGTCCCGGATCTTCAATAAAGTTCTCATCTACCGTTGCGGAAATAGCGGAAATGTCTCCGATATGCTCCATCATGGTAGCAATGGCAATCGGTGCCATAACAAGAATTGCGGTAATGTCAAATTTGCAGATCTGGAAAGGTGGAAGTCCGATCCATTTTGCACTTGCGACAGAAGCAAAATCTAAAATAGCAGAACCGTCAGGGTTTGTCATACCACAGAGGTTGAAAATGACTGCGGCAACATAGGAAATTACAACACCCATCAGGATCGGGATGATCTTAAACATGCCTTTTCCCCAGATGTTGAAGATAATGATAACGGCAAGAGCGATCAATGCTAAGATCCAGTTTGTAGAAGCATTTGAAATCGCACTTGGTGCAAGGCTTAAACCGATACAGATGATGATCGGGCCGGTTACAACAGGCGGTAAGAAACGCATAACACGTTTTACACCGGCTAATTTGATGATCAGTGCCAAGACTAAGTAAAGAAGTCCTGCAACTACGATTCCACCGCAGGCATATGGTAATTTTTCACCATAAGACATATCAGCGAAAATACCGCTGTCAAGTTCTGCAACGGTAGCGAATCCTCCAAGAAAAGCAAAAGAGGAACCTAAAAACGCAGGTACTTTCATCTTGGTGCAGAAATGGAAAAATAAAGTTCCGATTCCGGCACAGATTAAAGTAACCTGGATTGAAAGTCCCTCTCCGTGGAAATAACTGTTGACTAAAATTGGTACTAAGATGGTGGCTCCAAACATTGCAAACATATGCTGAAGACCTAAGATTAACATTTTGGGTGTGCCAAGTGATCTGGCATCTTTGATAACACCATTTTCGGTATTCATAAAAAACTCCTTTCTCCTGTGTGACTATTTTTTCTCCTATAGCATTATATAGGGTTTCTAATCGTACTGCAAGAAAAAAGTAAATCTGTAAAAGTATAAAAAAAATGATATAATAGGAAAAAGAACAAAAATTAGCCCGAAAATCTATAGAAAGAAGAGAGGATAAGCCTATGAATCCTATTTATGAAAAATTAGAAAAATGTTATCAGTGTGTCAGGGAAAAGACCGATTTTGTACCGGAGGTTGCCATTATTTTAGGCTCCGGCTTCGGACAGTTTGCCGATGAATTTGAAGAAGTGAAAAAGATCAGCTACCATGAGATCGAAGGATTTCCGGTTTCGACCGTTCAGGGACACGCGGGAGAATTTATTTTTGGTTATATGCAGGATGTGCCGGTGGTATTGATGAACGGAAGAGTACATTATTATGAAGGTTATGCCATGTCCGATGTCGTGCTGCCAACCCGATTGATGAAAATGTTAGGAGCAAAGATTTTATTTTTAACAAATGCAGCAGGCGGACTTGGGGATGGTTTTGCGGCAGGCGACATTATGATGATCACCGATCAGCTTACAATGTTTGTGGATTCTCCGCTGATCGGAGAAAATGTAGAAGAATTAGGAGTCCGTTTCCCGGATATGTCTGAGATCTATGATAAAAAACTGCAGGAGATTTTAAGACAGACGGCAAAAGAAATCGGTTTAGACTTAAAAGAGGGGATTTACTGCCAGTTCAAAGGTCCGAACTATGAATCGCCGGCAGAAGTGCGTGCGGCAAAAATATTAGGAGCATCGGCAGTCGGCATGAGCACCGGATGCGAAGCGATCGCGGCCAATCATATGGGAATGCAGATCTGCGGAATTTCCTGTGTCACCAATATGGCAGCGGGAATGTCGGAAAATCCGTTATCCCATCAGGAAGTGCAGGAGAACGCGGCAAAAGCGGCACCATATATCCGTCGTCTGTTACATGAGTCTGTGTTAAAAATGCATAAGGAGCTGAATAAATAGATGAATATCAGGTTTTACAATGCGAGAATACTGACAGAAACCATGGATATCACAGAGGGAGAACTCTGGGTACGCGGAAATACGATCTGCTATATCGGAGATGGAGAGGATGTTTCCTCGGTCTGTAAAGAGCCGGGGGATGTGATCTTATGGGACCGTGAGATCGATGTGAAGAGAAATCTGCTGATGCCGGGATTTAAAAATGCGCATACACACTCCGCAATGACATTTTTACGCTCTATGGCAGATGACCTTCCATTGCAGGAATGGCTGAATGAGCAGGTATTTCCAAATGAAGCAAAGCTAAAAGGCGAGGAAGCATACATCTTTGCAAAAATAGCCATTATGGAATATTTAACAAGCGGAATTACCTCTGCATTTGATATGTACATTTATCCGAAAGAAGTGATACAGGCATGTGTGGATTGCGGTTTTCGGATCGTACAGGTCAGTGGACTGAATAATTTTACAAGTTCTTTAGAAGAATTAGAAGAGCAGTATGTAACCTATAATGATTATCATGAACTTTGCAGTTATAAATTAGGTTTTCATGCAGAGTATACAACGGATAAAAAGCTGTTAGAGGGTTTGGCAGGATTAAGTGAAAAATACCATGCACCGGTATACACCCATAATTCCGAGACAAAAAGAGAAGTAGAGGAGTGCAGACAGCGTTATGGCAAATCTCCGACACAGTTATTTGAAGAAATGGGACTCTATCGTTACGGCGGTGGCGGATATCACTGCATCTGGTTTGACGATGAGGATATAGATATTTTTGCAAAACGGAACTTATCGGTTGTCACAAATCCGGCATCTAATCTGAAATTAGCAAGTGGGATCGCTCCTTTGAAAAAAATGCAGGAGGCAGGGATCAATCTGGCGATCGGCACGGACGGTCCGGCAAGTAACAACTGTTTGGATATGTTCCGGGAGATGTTTTTAGTAACCGGTCTTGCAAAGTTAAGAGAACACGATGCAGCAGTCATGGATGCAAACGATGTGCTGTACATGGCAACGACAGGTGGTGCAAAGGCAATGGGATTGTCAGACTGCGACTGTCTGGCAGTTGGGAAAAAAGCGGATCTGTTCTTAATGGACCTGATGCAGCCGAATATGCAGCCGGAGCATAATCTTACAAAAAATCTGGTTTACAGCGGCAGCAAGCAGAATGTAAAATTAACAATGGTCAATGGAAAGATCCTCTATGAGGATGGGCAGTTCTTTATCAGTGAAGAACCGCAGGAGATTTATAAAAAAGCAAATGAGATTGTGAGCAGAATGAAATGAGGATCATCTATATAATGCACAGTTGTTTTGCAGTGGAGATCGAGGATACCCTGCTGCTATTCGACTACTTTGATAAGTCAAGAACTCCGGAAGTGGACTTTCAAGGGGAGCTTCCTGATTTTTCTAACTATAAAAAACACTATATTTTTTCAAGCCACGGACATCGTGACCACTTCTGGTTAGAGTCTTTAAAATGGGGAATGGAATACCCGGACATGGTATTTTTCTTAGGAAACGATATGCGTTTTAACAGGAAATATTTAGAGCGTAACGGCGTTGACTTTTCCGTAAAAGAGCGGATGATTACTGCAAGACGGGGCGAAACCTATGATATGGGAGAGTTAAAGGTGCAGGCACTCGGTTCGAATGATGCAGGAGTCTCTTTTTTGGTACACTATGGTGGAAAGACGATCTTTCATGCAGGAGATCTAAACGACTGGAGCTGGTATGTCAGAAAGGGTGAGATGCACGATGAGGCATACCGCCGGAGAATGAGAGAAGAATTCCGAAAGGAGTTAGAACCGCTTTTAGGAGTCCATATGGATGCTGCATTTGTAGTGATGGATATGCGGCTAGAGGAGAGGTATAAGAATGGAATCGACTATTTTTTGCATACTATGGATGCAGATGCTGTATTCCCAATGCATTTGTGGGGAAGATACGATCTGATCCCGCAATATAAAAAGAAACTGATTTTGGCGGGAGAACCGGAACTGGCAAAAAAGGTTATGGATATCCGGGAGGAGAACCAGATATTTGAATTATAGATATTATTGATAAGGAGAACAAAAATGGAAGTCACAATGTATACAGACGGGGCAGCAAGAGGCAATCCCGACGGACCGGGAGGATATGGCGTGGTGCTGCACTATATAGATAAAAGCGGGACACTGCATAAAAAGGAATTGTCAGCAGGGTATAAAAAGACGACAAATAACCGCATGGAGCTCTTAGCGGTCATCCGAGGCTTAGAGGCATTGAACAGACCGTGTCAGGTTACGGTCTATTCGGATTCTAAATATGTAGTCGATGCCTTTAACCAGAACTGGATCGGTGGCTGGGTAAAACGCGGTTGGAAAAAGTCGGACAAGAAGCCTGTTAAGAACGTGGATATGTGGAAACGGCTGTTAGAAGTGATGCAGCCACACGAAGTTCGGTTTGTATGGGTAAAAGGGCATGACGGACATCCGCAGAACGAACGCTGTGACACGTTGGCAACCACGGCAGCCGATGGAAGCGGACTTTTAGATGACATGGAATTGGAAAGTGGAAAAAATGAGCAATTAGGTCTGGGTGACATCTTGAAATAAGATATTGCCTATGATATGATAAAACATAGTGTTTTATAGAAGATGGAGGAAATAATATGGCATTTTTAGCAAGTTTTCTGCAGTATTTTATTAAATTCGTTGTATTTGTAATTCTTGCAGTCGCCGGTGTGTTTGCCGGAAAAAAATGGAGAATGAGCAAGGATGCAAAATCAGAAGCAAACGAGAAATAGATTTTGGAGGAACAGATCGTGAAGAAGTATGGTGTAAATGAGCTCCGAAGAATGTATCTGGAGTTTTTTGAGAGTAAGGGACATTTAGTAATGAACAGCTTTTCGCTGGTTCCGCATAATGATAACAGTTTACTGTTGATCAATGCGGGAATGGCACCGTTAAAGCCTTATTTTACAGGACAGGAGATCCCACCGAGAAGAAGAGTGACAACCTGCCAGAAATGTGTCCGTACAGGAGATATTGAAAATGTTGGTAAGACAGCAAGACATCTGACCTTTTTTGAGATGCTTGGTAACTTTTCCTTTGGTGATTATTTCAAACATGAGGCAATCGCATGGAGCTGGGAATTTTTAACAGAAGTCATCGGTATGGAGCCGGAGAGACTCTATCCTTCTATTTATGGAGAAGATGATGAGGCATTCGACATCTGGACAAAAGAGATCGGTGTTCCGGCAGAGAAGATCACACGTTTTTACCGTGATGAAAACGGAGAATGTGACAACTTCTGGGAGCATGGTGCAGGTCCTTGCGGTCCGTGTTCTGAAATTTATTATGACCGTGGAGAAAAATACGGCTGTGGCAGTCCGGACTGTAAAGTGGGCTGTGAGTGCGACCGTTTTATGGAAGTATGGAATAACGTGTTTACCCAGTTCAACGGTGACGGACATGGCAACTATGAAGAACTTGAGAACAAGAACATTGATACCGGTATGGGATTAGAGCGTCTTGCAGTCGTAGTACAGGATGTGGATTCCGTATTTGATATTGATACGATGAAGGCAATCCGTGATAGAATTTGCGAGATTTCCCATAAGACCTATCAGACCGATGCTTTAGACGACGTATCGATCCGTCTGATCACCGATCATATCCGTTCTGCAACCTTTATGATCTCCGATGGAATTATGCCATCAAACGAAGGAAGAGGATATGTACTGCGCAGGATCATCCGCCGTGCAGCAAGACATGGCAGACTGCTGGGTATCGAAGGACAGTTCTTGGCAGAGCTGAGTAAGACCGTCATTGCAGAGAGTAAAGACGGATATCCGGAATTAGAGGAAAAGAAAGACTTTATCTTAAAGGTATTAAGTCAGGAAGAAGAAAAATTCAATAAGACGATCGATCAGGGACTTGGTATTTTAGAGGACATGCAAAAAGAAATGGAAGCAGCAGGTACGAAGGTGCTTTCCGGCGAGCATGCATTTAAATTATATGATACCTATGGATTCCCGATGGATCTGACACAGGAGATCTTAGAGGAAAAGGGCTTTACCATTGATGAAGAGGGATTCAAAAAATGCATGGAAAAGCAGAGAGAAAAAGCCCGCAGTTCCAGAAAAGAGACCACCTATATTGGAGTAGATGCAACTGTATATGATGAGATTGACACCTCCATTACCAGTGAGTTTGTCGGCTATGACAGATTAGTACATGAGTCAAAGATCACGGTTCTTACCACAGAAAGAGAGATCGTAGAAGCACTTTCCGATGGTGATATGGGAACTGTGATCGTAGAGCAGACGCCATTTTATGCAACTATGGGTGGACAGTGTGCAGACCACGGATTTATCACAACAAAGGATGGAAAATTCCAGGTAGAAGATGTAATCAAGCTGCGTGGCGGAAGGATCGGTCATGTCGGAAAGATGGTCAGCGGTATGTTAAAGACCGGTGATGTTGCAACATTAGAAGTTGAGGAGAAGAGACGCTCCCTGACAAGAAGAAACCACAGTGCGACCCATTTATTACAAAGAGCACTGCGTGAAGTCTTAGGTACCCATGTAGAACAGCATGGTTCCTATGTAGATGATAAGAGACTTCGTTTTGACTTCTCACATTTTGCAGCAATGACTCCGGAGGAAATCGCAAAGACAGAAGCTCTGGTAAATGAAAAAATTGCCGAGGCACTTCCTGTTGAAACGAAGATCATGTCCTTAGACGAGGCGAAAAAGACCGGTGCAATGGCACTCTTTGGAGAAAAATACGGTGAGAGTGTACGCGTAGTCAGCATGGGAGATTTTTCTACAGAGCTTTGTGCAGGAACACATGTCGACAATACAAGCAATATCAGTGCATTTAAGATTGTATCGGAATCCGGTGTCGCAGCCGGTGTACGCCGTATTGAAGCACTGACTTCCGAGGGAGTATTCCATTACTACGACACCTTAGAGGACACTTTAGAGCAGGCTTCTAAATTAGTAAAGACAAACCCACAGAGTCTGGTAGAAAAATTAGAGCACTTGATGGCAGAGATGAAAGCACTTCAGAGCGAGAATGAATCCTTAAAGAGCAAGGCAGCGAAAGAAGCACTTGGCGATGTGATGGATCAGGTAGAAGAAGTGAAGGGAACCAAGCTGTTAGCAGTCCGTGCAGACGGTGTGGATATGAACGGCTTAAGAGATCTAGGCGACCAGTTAAAGGAAAAGCTGGGTGAAGGTGTTATCGTATTAGCATCCGAATGTGACGGAAGAGTTAACCTTGTTGCCATGGCAACCGATGCAGCAATGAAGTCCGGTGCTCATGCAGGTAATCTGATCAAAGCCATTGCAAAAACCGTTGGCGGCGGTGGCGGCGGTCGTCCGAATATGGCACAGGCAGGCGGAAAAAATCCGGCCGGAATCGCAGATGCATTAGCACAGGCAAAGAGTGCATTAGAAGAGCAGTTAAAATAAAATGTCAAAAGTTTAGGGAGAAACTATGAAGAAAAGTTCAAAAAGTGTTTGGAGCAGATTTGTCATGACATTTGCAGCAGCATTTTTATTAATGCTTGTGACAACCGTTCCGGTAAAGGCAGACAGCAGTAATATGCCATTAGTAAAAGATATAAAACAGACAGATGCTTCCACTAACTCAGTAGGAATCATTTGGTCCTGCCCGGGAAGTGATATTCGTTTTAAAATCGAAACATCTGAGCAGCTGTCTACCGGATATACTGATTATAATAAGAGACCACAGTCTTCTGCATCTGTGACCTTGACTAAGTTGGGGGCAGGAAAGGTTTATTATGTTCGGATTACACCAATTAGATATACGATGGAAGGGATTGGTAAATATACAACAGTCACAGGAACCACATCCCGGCCATTGCGGGTTGTGACCGCACCGGATAGCACACCGGCAAGTCTGACACATGTAAAATCATCAACAGATACGATCAAGGTCAAATGGTCAGCAGTACCGGGAGCAGATGTGTATCAGGTTGTTTACAGCCAGTCCGGTACAGCCAATGAATTTACAAAAGAGACAACAGGAAACAGTGTTACTTTAAAGAAACTTTCCAAAGATGCGAGATATACGATCAAGGTGCGTGCCGGAAAGAAATATACGGATGGCACGGGAAGAGCATGGGGCAACTATCATACCAAATACGATGTTCCGGTAAAATCCACAAAAGTGGAAGGCATCAAAGTAAGCGGATATTATCAGAACCTGTCAAAGATCAGTATTACAAACAAAGCAAAAGCATGTGCGGATGGATACCAGTATCAGCTTTACACTGCATACAAAGGTCAGGATAAAGAGACAAAGGTTAAGAGTATTACCGTAAACCAGAACAATCCGGGTTCTTCGAATCAGGTGTCAGCAAGCATGAAGATATCTGCTTTGAAAAACCATAATTTTTACAAAGTAAGAGTGCGTGCTTATTCCTTAAACAGCAAGAATGAGAAGATTTATGGCGTATGGTCTTCCTGGAAATATGTAAGCCCACAGCCGGATGTTACAAAGAAACAGAAGGTTAAAAAGGGAATTAAGATCAAATGGGATAAGATCAATGGTGCAGACCGTTATGTAGTATATGTTTCTACAAAAAAGGATTCCGGTTATAAGAAGTTCCAGACAACCGGAAAGAACAGCACGACCATCACAAAGTATGGTAAAAACAAGCTGAAATCAGGAAAAACTTATTATTTCTATGTAGTGGCACAGAAGAAGGTAGACAATAAGTATCAGTCAGGTGCAGCAGGAAATGCCACAAAACGTTGGTCAATGACCTACTAAAAACAGAAAATATCAGAAAAACAGGAATAACGTGTAAAAGATAGCTTGTCTTTTACACGTTATTTTGTTAAAATAAAAAAGCATTAATTAAAACAAATAAAAACTAAGGAGGAGACTATGGGAAAGAGTTTCAAAAATGTGGGAAACAGATTGATCCTGACATTAGCAGCAGCCTTTGCATTAGTTCTGATCACTGCATTTCCAGTAAAAGCAGCAAGTAAACCATCACCTATTACAGGGTTAAAGCAGATTGAAGGTTCGTCTACATCTGTAAAGGTAAGCTGGTCCTGTTTAGGAGGCAGTGATACAAGATATAAGGTGGAGATTTCGGAACAGCCGTCTACAGGTTATATTGTGGTGGATAAAAATGAGTATTCATCACCAACATGGATAAGTAATCTGGAAGCAGGAAAGACATATTATGTGCGGATAACTCCATTTGTGGAAGATGATGATACATATGAGATCATATGGGGAGACACCTCTGCACCGGTTAAGGTGGTGACTGCACCTGATAAGGCACCGGCTACACTTACACATACAAAATCTACAACGAATTCCATTACTGTGAATTGGTCAGCTGTACCGGGAGCAGATATTTATCAGGTAGAGTATTATACAGACAGTTCAAAAGCAATGAAGTGTGTAACTACCGGGACGAGTATCTCACTGAAAAAACTTGCAAAAAATGAAGCATATACGGTTTACATTACCGGAGGAAGGAAATATGCCGATGGAACGACTGTTGCGTGGTCAGATAGTAGTATATCTAAATTGGGTATTCCTGTAAAACCTTCTAACGTGAGTGGTGTAGAGGTAAATTACTATTGGCAGAATTTATCGGAAATTTCTGTAAGAAATTCTACAATAGAGTGTGCAGACGGATATCAGTATCAGCTTTACACCGCATATAAGGATAAGGATTCTAAGATTAAAACGGTAACCACAAGTTCAACATATCCTCAGACTTATATCAAGACGTCTGCATTAAAGAAGCATAATTTCTATAAGGTCAGAGTTCGTGCATATGCTTTAAATAGTAAGAATGAGAAAATGTATGGCGGCTGGTCTTCCTGGAAATATGTAAGCCCACAGCCGGATGTTACAAAAGCAAAGAATAATAAGAGCAAAAAAGGAATTCAGATCAATTGGGATAAGATTAAAGGTGCAAACCGTTATGTAGTATATGTTTCTAATAAGAAGGATTCCGGGTATAAGAAATTCCAGACAACTACAAAGACTGGAACCGTCATCAAAAAATGCGGTAAAAGTAAGCTGAAATCAGGAAAAACTTATTATTTCTATATTGCACCACAAAAAAAGGTCGGCAATAAGTATGTTTCCGGGTTAGCAGGTAATGCAAATTATTGCTGGAAGCTCAAATACAAGAAATAAGAACGGTAGTAACGTGTAAAAGGCATTTGTCTTTTACACGTTATTTTACTGAAATTGGGAGAAAGAATAGGAAAAATTGATAAACAGGAGTCGGGTATGGAAGAATTATTAGAAAAAAAGGAAGAACCGGATAAGAAAAAAGACAGAGTGCTTGTTGTGATCATCATTGTTTTAGCAGCAGCATTGGCAGTTATAAAAATTGTGGAGTTTATAGCTGACGGAGAGTTTCAGCAGACAGATGCCACGAATGAGAATGTCATAATTCAGTGGAGAGGGAAAACGGTCGAAGAGCCTTATATCATTGAAGTGTCAAAAAATAAACAGGATGGATACCGGAAAGTTGGCCACATTTATGTGGACACAAGGAATCATAATATATGTAGTACCTATATACATGATTTGAAACCGGGAAGCAGTTATTATGTCAGAATATATTCCGTGGATTCCTCCGGAAAGAAAAAATATTCAGAACCGTTAGAAGTGGTCACAGAACCGGAAGGGAAAATAGAGAATCTGAAATATGAGTGGAAAAAATCCAATTCGGTAAAACTCAGTTGGGATAAAGTATCCGGAGCTAATGTCTATAAGGTGCGTTACTATAAAGATAACGATGAATATATCAAATATACCACAAAGAATAGTCTGACACTGAAAAATTTGAAGAAAGGTGAAGGGTATTCTACAAGGGTAGAGCCTATGAGACAGTCAGAGAGTGGTTTTCATGTTGAAAGTAATAATGCAGGCGAAGGCAAGATATATATTGAATAAAAATCCGAAAATAAAAACACCGTAAGTTATTGACTTACAGGGATTATCTGTTATAATAATTAATAGTGCAAATATTACCCAAACAGTTGGAGCACAATTTACAACTGGAGGGAGGTTAGGTGTGAGACTATGTCAAATGTAATCGTAAAAGAGAACGAGACTTTAGATTCCGCTTTACGTAGATTCAAGAGAAACTGTGCAAAAGCAGGTATCCAGCAGGAGATTCGTAAGAGAGAACATTACGAAAAACCAAGCGTAAGACGTAAAAAGAAATCAGAAGCTGCAAGAAAACGTAAATATAACTAAGACAGCGAAATGGAGAGACTATCGTAAGATGGTCTCTTTTTACGTTATAGGATCAGGGTGTCAAAAGGCGGTTTCAAGTTTTTTGATTGGCAAACTGCACAAAGCCGGGTCTATTTTGTTCCGTTGTACGAAAAAACAGAAAAATTCCAGACAAACAGATACAAAAGGAAGAGATTGTGCATCGGCAATGATCCCGTTGAATCTGAATAATGCCTCATATAAGAGTGGAACGAAGTTAACAAATGTTATGAACAATGCAATGCTTGACAAATATGATCCTGTAACAGGAGATTATAAGGGCAGTGTTGATCTTAAGAAATTAGGCAAATACAATTATTTTAAATTCGTGATCTATGATATTGATGCAAAAGGCGGATATGATACACCAGCTATCTATTATTTCAGATTGTAAGGATAAGAACAATAGAAGGAAATAAATATAAAAAATAAATATGTAAATATAAAAAAGACATGAATGTAGAGAGTACTGTCGTAGAGAAATCGTGGCAGTACTCTTTTTATGCATAAATCCAAAAGCCCCTCATATAAATGTTTTAAGGACAAACCAAAAGACAGGAGGGAGCATCTATGCAGGAAGAACTGCTTCATATCTTTCCGCTGCATCTGCGGGAAACACTGCAAAAAGTTACGATGAAAGAAAATACCTTAGAGGAAATCCGTATCAGGATCGGACAGCCTGTGATCTTTCATATGGAAAATGAAGAGTGGTATTTAAAAAAAGAAACAGGCAGATTAGAACGAAGCCAGGTAAATGCCTATTGTGCCACGAAAGAGGATATTAAAAGCATGGTAAAGTTCATCAGCAGTTATTCACTCTATGCCTATGAGGATGAGATGAAGAGGGGATTTATCACCATGCAGGGCGGACACCGCATCGGAGTGGCAGGACAAGTAGTGATGGACGGTGGTAAGGTGTTAAGCCTGTCGAATATTTATTTTTTGAATATCCGTGTGGCAAGAGAAAAACGTGGCTGTGCAAAAGACATCATCCCATATCTGATACATAGGAACAGTATTTATAATACCCTGTTCGTTTCGCCTCCCGGAATCGGTAAGACTACTTATTTAAGAGATGCTATCCGGATTCTGTCAAACGGTTCGGACAGGCTGCATGGAATGAAGATCAGTATCATAGATGAGCGCTCCGAAATTGCTGCCTGCCGTCAGGGAATTCCGCAAAACGATATCGGGATCCGAAGTGATGTCTTAGACGGCTGTTTAAAATCCTTTGGAATGCTGTTAATGCTGCGTTCGATGGCACCGCAGATCATTGCGGTAGACGAGATCGGAAGCAGGGAGGACTGTCGGGCAATGGAGCAGGCAATCTATTCGGGCAGCCGTATTATCGGGACCGTACATGCTTACGATATGAAAGAGCTTTCGAGAAAAAAATACCTGAAAGAAATGTTAGAACAGCAGATGTTTGGCAGGATCGTCCTCTTAGAAAAAGCAGAAAATGGCAGGAGAAGGTTCCATATCTATGATGAGAACTTAGAAAAAATATGTTAAAGATTTTAGGAAGTGTTTTGATCCTGACTGCTTCGGTGGGCGGATGTCTGACTTTTTTAGAAAGATTTCGGGAAGAGGAGCGGCAGCTTTTAGCAATGAAAGAAATGCTGATCATCTTTGAAAAGCAGTTAGAATATGTCAGGCTTCCGATCGCAGAGGCTGTCACAGACATGGCAAAGAAAGCAGGAGCACCCTTTGAAGCGCCATTGATGGAGTTTACGGAAAAAATCCTGTATCACCAGACAGAGGAAGTGGAGAGGCTTTGGAGAGAGTGTTTTGAGGCACACAGACGGTCATTTTTTTTAAATCGGGAGGAATTTGCAATCCTTTTAGATATGGGCAGACTGTTAGAGCCGGTGGACAGCAAAAGTCAGATCGCTTCTGTGGAAATGTACATCAACCGCGTGGAAGAGAAGATTCAAAAGATGTGGGAGGAACGGGAAAATAAGCAGAAGGTATATCAGAGTGTCTGTCTCTTTGGGGGACTGCTTCTGATTATCGTGTTACTGTAAAGGAGAACATATGAGTGTAAATCTGATTTTTAAAATTGCTGCAATCGGGATCATCGTGACTGTGTTAACGCAGATATTAAAGCACAGTGGCAGAGAGGAGCAGGCATTTTTGACAAGTCTTGCCGGACTGCTGCTGGTATTGTTCTGGATCGTACCATATATCTACGAATTGTTTTCAACGATGAAGGATTTGTTTGCATTATAGGGGGAAGTATGGATATTTTAAAAATTGCAATGATCGGCATGGCAGGTGTCTGTCTGGCAATCCCATTGAAATCATATAAGGCAGAGTATGGGATGCTCATCAGTCTTGGAACCTGCGTCTGCATTTTTATTTATCTGGTAACAAAGTTAGAAATTGTTGTGGAGTACATTGGCAGGATTGAAACGGTATTGAACTTGGATGGTGGTTATATCCGCCTGATGTTAAAAATGATGGGAATTACCTATGTGGCACAGTTTGCGGCAGAAATCTGTAAGGATGCGGGCTATGGTGCGGTCGGGAGCCAGATCGAGTTGTTTGGTAAGGTGTCCATTCTTTTTGTGAGTATGCCGGTATTGCTGGCATTGCTGCAGACGGTTGGGGATTTTTTATGAAAGACAGAGATGTATTAAAAAGCTGTTATTTTGAACATTGCATAGGAAAATTAAAGGTAAATTTATTTTTTGTAGGAATATTATTGATTTTGGGAATGTTACTGTTTCCGTTGCAGGTGCAGGCGGAGAAGAAGAAAGGGCCAGATACCGGTGTGGACAGGGAATTGGATACAGGTCTGGAGAAAGAAGCAGATTCTGATGTAGACTTTGACACAGAAAGAGACGAGATGCTGGGATATCTGACGAAAGAAAATCTTTTTGCAGATCTGGACGAATTTTCAGGGCAGGAAACGGGAATGAGTTTTTCAGAGCTGGTGAGGAGTATCTCAAAACAGGGAGCGTTGGAAAGCCTTGCAGGGATCGGAGGCTATATCAAAGAGGCACTGGTGGGAGAACTTGAGGAAAATAAGAAAAGCATGATGCAGATCGTGGTACTGGTATTGATCTTCAGTATTTTGCAGAACTTTTTAGGACTGGTTGAAAATTCCTATATTACGGAGCTTTGCTACGTTTTGACCTATCTGGTGCTGATGCTGTTTGTTTTAAAATCATTTTCCGTGACCTCCGAGATTGTCAGCCATCTGCTTCAAAATGTGACGGGCTTTATGAAAATGCTGCTGCCTTCTTATTTAGCGGTCATGGTCTTTGCCGGAAACGCGATGAGTGCCATGTCTTTTTATGAGCTGACTTTTTTTATCCTGTATGGGATCGAAGTGCTGATGATCTATGTACTGCTGCCACTGATCAATCTGTATGTTCTGTTTTATTTAACAAACTGCATGATGAAAGAAGAAGTATTTTCAAAAACGGCAGAGCTGGTGCGTGATATTTTCAGCTGGGGTGCCAAACTGGTGCTGACGATCGTGGTTGGTCTAAACGTTGTACAGGGAATGATCGCACCGGCGGTTGACTATGCGAGCAGAACAACCCTGACAAAGTCTTTGAGCCTGATCCCCGGGATTGGCGGTGCGGCAGCGGCAATCGGTGATATTTTCATCGGTTCCGGGATGGTCATTAAAAACAGTGTCGGAGTGGCTGCGATGTTTTTGCTGATATTTTTGTCATTGATCCCGTTTTGTAAGGTATTGATCATTACACTGCTTTATAAGTGTATGGCAGCATTTTTAGAACCGATTGCGGATAAGCGGATCGCGGGAGCAATGAGCGGTGCGGCACATGGAGGCGAGATGTTGATGCGTGTGATCACTACGACCGTATTTATGGTTTTTATTACCGTGGCGATGATGTGTGCAACGACATCTTTTGTGGTTTAGGAGGAATGAGATGAGTGCTGTTTTAGAGTGGCTGAAAACCTTTTTGATGTTGTATTTTTTCCTAACACTGATCCTCTATCTGGTGCCAAAGAAATCCTATCAGAAGTATCTGCAATTTGCAGTAAAAATGATACTTTTAGTGGTGGTGTTCCTGCCACTGTTAAACCGGGTCAGCAGCGGCGTGGATTTTTTTTCACTGGTAGAGGAATTTGAAACTTATAAAGCAGAGAGCGGTCTGACGGATATGGAAGGATTGGAGGGATTGCAGAATGGATATGTCGAAGAAAGGAGCGGATATTATCAGGAACATTATGGGGAATCGGAATAATCTTTTGATCCTCGCACTTTTGGGGGTTCTGGTACTTGTGCTTGCGATACCGACAGAAAAAAAGACAGAATCGAAAATGGATTTTAAGGCGAATGAAGATGCAGGTGGAGAACAGTTAGAGGAGCGGTTAGAACGCATTTTAAAGCATACGGAAGGGGTCGGAGAGGTCAGGGTGATGATCACGGAGGCAGAGGATACAAAAAGTTTTGCATCGGATAAAGAAAACGAAGGTACGGTGGAAGGGGTTGTGGTGGTAGCGCAGGGAGCAACAGACCCGGCGGTAAAGAAAAAAATACAGGACATCGTAATAGCATTATTTCCCATAGAGGCACATAAAATAGAAATAGTAAAAATGAAAGCGGATTAGGAGGTATCCATGAAAAAAATATTTAAGAAGAATCAGCTCATCATTACAGGATTAGCACTGATGATCGCGGCAGCCGGTTATCTCAGCTACAGCAACACAGGTTTAAAGAACGATACGAAGGAAACGGCAAGCAAAAAAGAGGTAAAAGAAGAATATGAGATTTCGGATGAAGACAGCAAGAGCGAGGAGATTTTTACGGACACAGAGGCATCAGAAGAGGTAGCAGATGCATCACAGGCGACATCAGAGACTTCTGCGGAAGGAATGAGTGAAGAGGAAGCAGAGTCGGCAAATCCGGGTGAAGCAGTCTTAACCAGTACCGGTGCAGAGAGCGTTAATTTTGCAGCAGAGGCGAAGCTGTCGAGAGAACAGGTGCGGTCTAAAAACAAAGAATCTTTATTAGAGATCATCAACAACAAAGAATTAGAAGAAGCAAGCAGACAGTCTGCCATTGAGCAGATGGTCAAAATGACCGACACCGCTGAAAAGGAAGAAGCGGCAGAGATGCTTTTAGAGGCAAAGGGATTCAGTAACGTTGTAGTCAGCATTACGGATGATTCCGCCGATGTCGTACTGGATATGGGAAAAGATGCAACCGATGCAAAACGGGCACAGGTGGAAGATATTGTTAAGAGAAAAACCGGTGTATCTGCACAGAATATTATTATCACTCCGGTAGATTCCTCTGCAAAGACACAGACAGAAAAGTAGACGGAAGATTTCTGATAATTTCTTGACCATATATGGAAAAGAACGTATAATTTTTACATAGAAAAATTCGGAGGAGGCACCAATGAAGCGGGTATTTTTAATCGTATTAGACAGTGTGGGCATGGGAGAAATGCCGGATGCAGCAGAATATGGAGATGCAGGAAGTAACACGATTCTTGCAGTTTCTAAGAGTCCGTATTTTTCCATGCCAAATATGAAAAAATTAGGATATTTTAACATTGACGGAATGGCAGTCAATGACAAAGAGGAGCATCCAACGGCAGCGTTTGCAAGAATGACGGAAAGCTCCAAAGGAAAAGACACAACCATCGGACACTGGGAGATTGCGGGAATTATTTCTAAAGCGCCACTTCCGACTTATCCGAACGGCTTTCCAAAAGAAATCCTAGAGGAATTCTCAAAACAGACCGGAAGGGGTGTGCTTTGTAACAAACCATATTCCGGTACGGAAGTGATCAAAGATTACGGAGATGAACATCGAAGAACCGGAGATCTGATCGTATATACTTCCGCAGATTCGGTTTTTCAGATCGCAGCCCATGAAGAGGTTGTTCCGGTAGAACAGCTCTATGAGTACTGCAAGATCGCAAGAAAGATACTGACAGGGGAACATGGTGTGGGTCGTGTGATCGCAAGACCGTTTATCGGGGAATCCGGCAATTACACAAGAACATCGAACCGACATGATTTTTCATTAGAACCGCCGGCAGTCACGATGTTGGATCAGATGAAAGAAGCAGGGTTAGACGTACTTGCCGTTGGAAAGATCAACGATATTTTTGCAGGAAAGGGTATTACGGAATTCGTACGGACTACCGGAAATGAAGATGGTATCAATAAGACATTGGAGTATATGGAAAGAGATTTTGAGGGTATCTGTTTTGTCAATTTAGTGGACTATGACATGCTCTACGGACACCGGAATGATGTGGACGGTTATGCAAAAGCACTGACTTACTTTGATGAACGTCTGCCGGAGATCTTAGAAAAAATGAGGGATGAGGATATCCTGATGATCACTGCAGATCACGGATGTGACCCTAGTACACCATCTACGGATCACTCTAGAGAGTATACGCCACTCATTCTGTATGGCCAGCCGGTCAAGGCGGGAACGAACTATGGCACACGGGATACATTTGCCGATATTGCGGCAACGATCTTAGACTATTTTTCCATTGTACCAAAATGTGCAGGAAAGAAGTTAGAAGAATCTTAGGCAGAATACGGCTGGAACCATTGCGGCAGCCGGTGAAGTATGTTACAATAAATGCGATTCGCCGGATGGCGGAATGTGCTGTGTGATACACAGGCACAAAGAAAAAACTGAATAAATAGCAGTCAGGTGTCGAAGCAGTCATTTTGTATTTCAGACAATACTTTTCATGGCTGGCTTCGGTGAAAAGGGAAACAGGTGCAAATCCTGTACGAACTCGTCACCGTAATTAGGGAGCAGAAGTCGAGATATCACTGGGAAACCGGGAAGATGACGGATGCAGAGATCTTTAAGCCGGGAGACCTGCCTGAGTGCTGTACAGAAACATTTGTTTCAAGCCACGAGTAACTGGTTGTACATATTGATGTATGAGAATTTCTGTTTTGGAATTTTGATGCGTTTCTTTTGCGTATAAACCCTTTACCTGTACAGGCAGAGGGTTTTTATTTTGATCTTAATTTTACAGGGGATGACTCTGTAATTTTATAAAAAAACGCTCCGCGAGGATGCAGCCGGTTGCTCTGAAAATTCTAACGAACACCCTAAGGAGGAAACATGAAGAGAAGAGTCGTAGCATTATTGATGGCAACTATGATGGGAGCATTCTGCATTACAGGATGCGGAAGCAGCAAAGAGGCAACAAGTGACAAAGCAGCCAAGACAGAAAAAGAAGCGGATACAGAATCCGATAAAGATGCGGACAAAAAAGCCGCAGATAAGGTTGCAGCACTGATCGATGCCATTTATGTACAGGAAAGAAACGATAAGACAGACGAGCAGTGTGCCGAAGCGAAGGAAGCATGGGATGCACTGACCGATGCCCAGAAAGAATTAGTAGAGGGTGAAAATGCTGATCCGGATTATTTTGGAAGAGATACCGGCGATGCATCTAAAGATGATGCCAGAAATAAGGATGATATTGGCGAAAATGAAATTTTAGCAGTAAGTTTTGGAACCTCCTTTAATGACAGCCGTGTTGCTGACATCAAAGGAATAGAGGATGCTCTGCAGGAAGCAAATCCGGACTGGTCCGTCAGAAGAGCATTTACCGCACAGATCATCATCAACCATGTACAGGCGCGTGACGGAGAAAAAATTGATAACGTAGATCAGGCATTAGAGCGTGCAGTAGACAACGGTGTAAAGAATCTGGTAGTACAGCCAACACACTTAATGCGTGGTGCAGAATATGATGAATTAGTGGAAGCGGTAGAGAACTATAAGGACAAGTTTGAAACCGTAAAAATTGCAGAACCGCTTCTTGGAGAAGTCGGAGCAGATGCAGACGCTGTAAACAGCGATAAGGAAGCCGTAGCGAAAGCATTAACAGCAGAAGCCGTAAAAGATGCCGGCTATGACAGCCTTGATGCAGCAAAAGAAGACGGAACAGCATTTGTATTTATGGGCCATGGTACTTCCCATACTGCAAAAGTATCTTACAGCCAGATGCAGACACAGATGAAAGACCTTGGCTATGACAATGTATTTATCGGAACCGTAGAGGGTGAGCCGGAAGAGACTTCCTGTGAATCTGTTATTGATGCAGTAGAAAAAGCAGGATATAAAAAAGTCGTTCTTCGTCCGTTAATGGTCGTAGCAGGAGATCATGCAAACAATGATATGGCAGGAGACGATGATGATTCCTGGTTAAGCATGTTCAAAGCGTCCGGAAAATTTGACAGTGTAGATACACAGATCACAGGACTTGGCGAGATCAAGGACATCCAGCAGATCTATGTAGATCATACTGCAGAGGCAATGAAATAGCAGGAGTATACGATGAAGAAAAAAAGTATTACAGTTGCGATATTGACCATCATGCTGGCAGCATCCACAATTCTTAGTGGATGCTCCGGCAATGGAACAGATACCCAGAAAAAAACAGAAACATCTGTGGAACAGACAGATCAGAAAGACACAGATCAAAAAGAGAAAGAAGAAAAAGAAGAGCAGAAAGAAGCGGAGCTTGCCGACGGTGTATACAAAGCGGACTTTGTTACGGACAATGGCATGTTTCAGGTCAATGAGGCATATGACGGAAAGGGAACTCTGACCGTAAAAGACGGCGAGATGACGATCCATGTCTCACTGCGCTCTAAAAAAATCGTAAATCTGTATGTAGGACTTGCGAAAAATGCAAAAAATGATAAGAAGAATCTGTTAGAGCCAACCACAGACACGGTAACTTACAGTGATGGTACAACGGAAGAAGTCTATGGATTTGATGTACCGGTAAAGGCATTAGATCAGGAATTTGACCTTGCACTGATCGGAACAAAGGGAAAATGGTATGATCATAAAGTTTATGTGACCAATCCGACACCGGTAGAAGAGGAAGGTCCAAAAACAGAGATCAGTGCACTTGAAGACGGCAATTATACCATGGAGATCACGTTTGAGGGCGGCAGTGGAAAAGCAACGATCCTTTCACCGGTCAAGATTAAGGCAGAAGGCGGAGCAGTTACTGCAACCGTACAGTGGGATAGTCAAAACTATGATTATATGATCGTAGACGGAACAAAGTATCTGCCAAGCAGTACCGAAGGAGGTTCTGTCTTTGAAATCCCTGTTTCGGCATTTGATGAGCCGGTAAGCGTTATCGGTGATACGGTAGCGATGAGCAAACCGCATGAGATCGAGTATACCCTGACATTCCGCTCGGATACGTTACAGTCCGTGGAATAAGAGGATGAGAATATGAAAGGAAGAAAAAAAGTAATTGCAATATGCTGTTTATTTTTAGCAGGACTGTTAGGGCTGTGCGGCTGTAGCAGTCCTTCTTCCGATTCTGCGAAAGACCGGATCAGTGACGAACTGGTATACGAAAGCAGCATGGAGTTAGAATATGCCAAACAGTTTTCCGTAGATTACTACAAAGACGGTTACCGGCTGCTTGCCACTTCCGATGGTACAAAGATCTTAGTCATACCGGAGGGAAAAGAGGCACCGAAAGATTTAGAAAAAGGTATCATTGTGATGCAGCAGCCGGTCCAAAATCTCTATTTAGTATCATCCTCTGTCATGGATATTTTTGACCACCTTGATGCGTTAGACAGCATCCGTTTTTCTTCGCAAAAAGAAGAGGACTGGTATATTGAGGGAGCAAAAAAAGCGATGGCAAGAGGGGATATTTCATATGCCGGAAAATACAGCAAACCGGATTATGAACAGATCGTATCACAAAAATGTACGCTTGCGATCGAGAATATGATGATCTCCCATACACCGGAGGTCAGAGAAATGTTAGAAGATTTTGGCATTCCGGTCATGATCGAATATTCAAGCTATGAAAAACATCCGTTAGGCAGAGTGGAATGGGTCAGATTTTTCGGGACATTGCTTGGAAAAGAAAAAGAGGCAGAAAAAATCTTTGAAAAACAAAAGAATATTTTAAAGAAAGTAACAGCCGATGAAAAAACGGATAAGACCGTAGCATTTTTCTATATCACTTCAAACGGATTAGTACAGGTGCGGCAGAGCTCGGATTATATTCCAAAGATGATCGAACTTGCAGGAGGAAAATATATCTTTGAAGATCTGGGCGATGAGGAAGTGGCACGTTCGACCGTGAATATGCAGATCGAAGATTTTTATCAGGGTGCGAAAGATGCAGATTATCTGATCTATAACAGCACCATAGACGGTGGAGTATCTTCCATCGAAGAATTGTTGGACAAATGTGAGGTTTTAAAGGATTTTAAGGCGGTAAAGAATGGAGATGTATGGTGTACCACCAATGATATGTATCAGCAGTCCATGTCGATGGGATATCTGATGCAGGACATCCATTCCATGCTTTTAGGAGAAAACGAACAGAAGATGAAATATCTTTTTCAGTTGAAATAGAAAATAGAGGAGTTATATGATGCAGCAGAGTAAAAAAGTCAGATATATCATAGTGCTTTTCCTGTTAGGGGTTAGTGTTGTGGCATTGGTGGGGTGGAATATCTGTGTTGGAACCGTCAGAATCCCGCTAGCAGATATTTTTGCATCCATCCGGGGAAAAAAAATTGAAAATTCCAGGATCCTTTGGGACATCCGAATGCCAAGAACTTTAGCTGCTATGATCTTAGGTGGTGCTTTGGCACTTGCAGGGTATCTGTTGCAGACTTTTTTTCACAATCCGATCGCAGGACCGTTTGTGTTAGGAATCTCTTCCGGTGCAAAAATGGTGGTGGCACTCGTCATGGTATTTCTGATGGGACAGGCAGTAAAGATCACTTCCTGGGCATTGATCGCAGCAGCATTTGTCGGGGCAATGATCTCTATGGGATTTGTGCTTTTAATGTCACGCAGAGTCCATAACATGTCTATGCTGGTGGTAAGCGGAGTGATGATCGGATATATCTGCTCTGCCATTACGGAACTGGTGGTAACCTTTGCAAGTGATGCAGAGATCGTCAATCTGCACAACTGGTCGAGGGGAAGTTTTTCGGGAATGACATGGGAAAATGTAGCGGTTATGACCGGTGTGGTGGCTGTGACTTTTTTTCTGGTGTTTTTGATGGCAAAACCATTGAGTGCCTATCAGTTAGGGGAAGTCTATGCAAGAAATTTAGGTGTGGATATCCGGCTGCTTCGCATAGCCATGGTTCTGTTATCGAGTATTCTATCCGCCTGTATCGTAGCTTTTGCAGGACCAATCTCCTTTGTCGGAATTGCAGCACCGCATTTAGTAAAGAGCCTTTTAGGTACGGCAAAACCAATCTGGATGATACCTGCCTGTTTTTTAGGGGGCAGTGTATTCTGTCTGTTTTGTGATCTGTTAGCAAGGACGATGTTTGCACCGACGGAACTGAGTATCAGTACCGTCACGGCAATCTTTGGTGCGCCGGTTGTACTGTGGATCATGGTAAGACGTAACAAGGAGAAGATGGCGTGAAAAAGTATTATTTTAAAGCAGAAAAACTGAGAGTCGGATATGGCAAACAGCCACTGATCGAAAATATAGAGATCTGTTTGGAAAAAGGAGAGATTCTGACACTGATAGGGCCAAACGGGGCAGGAAAATCGACCATCCTAAAGAGTATCACAAAACAGCTTGCATTATTGGGCGGTACGGTCTATTTAGGAGAGCAGGATATCGGGCAGATGTCCGGAAATGAACTGTCGCAGAATATGGCAGTCGTTTTAACCGAAAAATTGCGTACCGAGATGATGACCTGTGAGGAAGTGGTGGCGACCGGAAGATATCCCTATACCGGAAAGTTCGGGATTCTTTCTGATACAGACAGACAGGCAGTGGCAGAAGCTATGGAACCGGTTCATGTGACATCCTTAAAAAATAAAGATTTTTCAAAGATCAGCGACGGACAGAGGCAGAGGGTGATGCTTGCCCGTGCTATCTGCCAGGAGCCGGAGATCATTATCTTAGATGAACCAACTTCCTATTTAGATATTAAATATAAATTAGATTTTTTGTCTATCCTGCAGGAAATGCGAAAGAAAAAGGAACTCACAGTGGTGATGTCTTTGCATGAGTTAGAACTGGCGGCAAAAGTCTCAGATAAGATCCTCTGTGTCAATGGAAGCTGTGTGGAACGTTTTGGAACTCCACAGGAGATTTTTAAAGAGGGATATATCGAAAAATTATTTTCTATCGAAACAGGCAGCTTTGATGAGCGGAGCGAAAGTATGGAATTAGAATCGGTCAAAGGAAAACCTGAGGTGTTTGTGATCGCAGGCAACGGAAGTGGGCGGAATACTTATCGCAGACTGCAACGGGAAGGGATTCCTTTTGCAACAGGGATTTTATTTCAAAATGATCTGGATTATCCGGTCGCAAAGGCTTTAGCGGCAAAGGTGATCGGGACGGCAGCATTTGAACCGATTACAGAGGCGGCACTTACAGAGGCAAAACGATGTATCAATGCCTGTGAACGTGTGATCTGCTGTAGAGAACATTTCGGAACATTAGAGCGTGAGAATCAGGAATTATTCGATTATGCGAAAAGCTGTAAAAAGCAGATAGAAACAGGAAGATAGAGCAGAAAGGCAGAAAAAGATGGCAAAAGTAATCATGGTACAGGGAACGATGTCCAATGCGGGAAAGAGTCTGTTAGTAGCAGGCTTGTGCCGGATTTTTCAACAGGACGGTTACCGCGTAGCTCCTTTTAAATCCCAGAACATGGCACTCAATTCCTTTGTGACAAAAGAAGGGTTAGAGATGGGAAGGGCGCAGGTCATGCAGGCAGAGGCGGCAGGCATCTCTCCGATGGTCTGTATGAACCCGATCTTATTAAAACCCACCAACCATATCGGCTCACAGGTGATCGTAAACGGCGAAGTTTTAGGAAACATGAGTGCAAGAGATTATTTTGCATATAAACGGGAACTGATACCGGATATTAAAAGAGCATTTAATAAATTAGAATCCTTTGTGGATATCATTGTGATAGAAGGTGCAGGAAGTCCGGCGGAGATTAACTTAAAAGAGAATGATATTGTGAATATGGGACTGGCAGAAATGGTGGATGCTCCGGTACTGTTAGTTGGGGATATTGACAGAGGGGGTGTCTTTGCACAGCTGCTAGGGACATTGATGTTATTAACAGACGGCGAGCGGGAACGTGTGAAAGGACTGATCATCAACAAATTCCGCGGGGATGCATCGATCTTAGAACCCGGAATCCAAATGTTAGAGGAACGGGGCAATGTACCGGTGACAGGAGTGGTTCCTTATATGGAATTGTCATTAGAGGATGAGGACAGTCTGAGTGAACGCTTTTTAGAAAAAGAAGTGGGACTGATTGACATTGCGGTGATCCATTATCCGAGAATCTCTAATTTTACGGATTTTCATGTGTTTGAGCAGATACCGGGAGTGTCGGTGCGTTATGTCACTTCGGTCAGAGAATTGCAGCATCCGGATCTGATTTTTTTACCGGGAAGCAAAAATACAATGGGAGATTTAAAATGGATGCGGCAAAACGGTTTAGAGGCAGCAATCAAACAACGGTCAGAGGAAGTTCCGGTCTTTGGGATTTGTGGAGGTTATCAGATGTTAGGGTTTGAAATACGCGATCCTGCCGGAGTGGAAGAGGGAGGAAATATCCGCGGTATGGAGCTGCTGCCGGTTCTGACGGTACTCCAAAAAGAAAAGAAACACTGTCAGACAAAGGGAAACATCAATATGCTACCGGGAATCCTGTATCCGATCTCTGCATCTGCATTTGAAGGATATGAGATTCATATGGGAGAGACTACTTGGATAAAAGAGGGCAAAGAAAAAGAATTGGAATATGAGCCGGAACAGAAAAAATCAGGTCAGACAGCGTGTGAGGTAGTAGTTACCGGAAAGAATCCGAATGTCTATGGTTCCTATATCCACGGACTGTTTGATACCGGAAATATCGCAGATCAGATCGTGCAGGCATTAGCCGAGAAAAAAGGAGTTACCATCAAAGAGGGAATGTCAGAAGATTATCACGCCTTTAAAGAGCGGCAGTATGATCAGTTGGCAGATACCTTAAGGGAGTATCTGAATATGGAGGAAATCTATGGAATGCTTAGAGAAGCCCATCTGGAATAAGTACACAAAAGAAGAATTAGAGCAGATTTCCATCCCAAAACCGATGGAAGAGGTACGAAAGCAGGTACTTCATAATTGGGATGTGATCGCCAAACCGATAGACGGGCTTGGAAGTTTTGAGACGCTGACTGCTCAGATCGGAGCAATTACCGGAGAGGAAAAGATCGATATTTCTAAAAAAGCCGTGCTGATCCTGTGTGCAGACAATGGCATCGTAGAGGAAAACATCAGCCAGTCCGGGCAGGAGGTTACAGCGGCAGTTGCAAGATCCATAGCAGGCAGACATTCGAGCGTATGTCAAATGGCGGAAGTGGCAGGAGCCGATATCATACCGGTGGATATCGGTATACAGAACCGGGAGGAGATTCACGGTGTCTTAAATAAAAAAATCCGATGTGGCACAAGGAATTTTTTAAAAGAACCGGCAATGACGGAAGAGGAAACTGTTCGTGCCATGGCGGTTGGAATGGAATTGGTGCGTACCTTAAAAGAGGAAGGATACCGGATACTGGCAACCGGAGAGATGGGGATTGGCAATACAGCGACCAGCAGTGCTATGGCAGCGGCACTTTTAAAATGTGAAGTTCCGCTTGTCACAGGAAAAGGAGCAGGCCTCAGTGAAAAAGGACTGTTGCATAAGCAGGAAGTTATCGGACAGGCAATCCGGAAATATGACTTGTATGAAAAAGATGCATTTACCATTTTAGAGACGGTAGGTGGTCTGGATATTGCCGGACTTGTAGGTCTCTGCATTGGAGGAGCGATTTATCGGATACCGATTGTCTTAGACGGTGTCATCAGTCTGGTGGCAGCTTTGACGGCAGAAAAAATCGCACCGGGAACGAAAGAATATTTGCTGACGTCACATCAGGGCAAAGAACCGGCGGCTAAGTTTTTGTTAAAGGCATTAGAAAAAGAGGCAGTTTTGAATGCTCACATGGCATTGGGGGAGGGAACCGGAGCAGTAATGATGTTCCCGCTTTTAGATATGGCATTGCGTGTCTATCATGCAGAAACGACTTTTTTTGATATTCAGGTAGAACAGTATCAGAGGTTTGATAAGTTATGATGGTATTAATTATTGGAGGAAGCGGAAGCGGTAAGTCCGCCTATGCAGAGGAATATATTGGGAGAATTGCCGGTAAGGGCAATAAATATTATCTTGCAACGATGCAGGTTTTTGACAAGGAAGGAAAGAAAAAGGTCGCAAGGCATCAAAGACTTCGAAAAAATAAAGGCTTTTTGACGATCGAACAGCCCATAGAAATCGAAAAGACATTGCCAAAGATTAAGGCAGGGAGCAGTGTTTTATTAGAGTGTATCTCAAATCTGACTGCCAATGAGATGTTTTTGAGTGAAGATACTAAGAAACAAACAAGAAGTTATACGGAAGTTACGGATTCTGTGGTAGAAGGGATCCAGAGCCTGAAACAAAAGGCAGGACATCTGGTGATCGTAACCAATAATGTATTTGAAGACGGGATTGCTTATGAAGAGGGTACGATGGAATACCTTCGGGCGATCGGAAGCATTAATGAAAAGTTAGCGGACATGGCAGATGAAGTGATAGAAGTAGTCGTGGGAATCCCACTTGTGATAAAGGGAGGAAAGTAACATGCATATTTTAAAGTCAATCATCATCGCATTTTCGATGTATTCAAAAATTCCCATGCCACAGTTTGAGTGGAAGGAAGAAGATATGAAGCATGTACTCTGCTTTTTTCCATGGATTGGTATTGTGATAGGGCTCTGTCTCTATTTCTGGCGGCTGCTTTGCGACCGGTTCGGGATCAGAAATCTGTGTTATGTGTTTATCGGCACAGCAATCCCCCTGCTTTTGACTGGTGGATTCCATGTGGATGGTTTTATGGATACAATGGATGCATTTCATTCCTACCAACCGAAAGAGCGGAAATTAGAGATTTTAAAGGATTCCCATATCGGGGCATTTGCCGTGATCATGTTAGCGGTGTATGGATTGATCTATATGGGGGCATTTTCAGAGATTACGGATAAAAATATATTACAGGTTGTATGCGCAGGATTTGTACTGGCGAGGGTGTTAAGTGGGATTGGAGTCGTATCGTTCCCATCCGCGAAAAAAGAGGGAATGCTCTATCTGTTTCAGGACCACGCGGATGCGGTCATTGTAAAAGCAGCACTGTCTGTGCAGGGAGCCTTGTGCATCGGTTTTATGTTGTGGAGGTCACTTTTTGCAGGAAGTGTGGCGGTTATTACAGCTTTTGCAGTCTTTGGCTATTATAAATACCGTACTAAGAAGGAACTTGGGGGGATTACGGGAGATACCGCAGGATATTTCCTGTTGTTATGCGAAGGTGCTATTGTAGTGATGACAAACGTTGCGAATGTACTTCTTAAATCAGGAATTAATATTTAAAATCCGAAAGAGCATACTCAAATATCAGATAAAAACACAGAGAACATGATAACGAAATACGAGGGAATAGAAAGTGAAACTTATTATTGGTGGATATTCACAAGGAAAATTAAATTATACTTTGAGAAAAATTGGAGAGAAAGAATATCGAATTTGTGACGGAACATTATTAGATGATATAAAATCCGATACAGAAGAGGCAGATTCAACAAATACAATAGTCATCATAAATCATCTTCATACGTTCATCAAAACCTCAATGCAGCGGGGAGAGAACCCAAAAGAGAGCATCCTGGATTTTATCACAAAATATCCTGACTGTATTCTGATCAGTGATGAGATTGGAAATGGAATTGTTCCCATGGATGCATTCGAGAGAGAATATCGTGAGCAGACAGGCAGGATCTTAATAGAACTAGCAAAAGAAGCAGAAGAGGTGATACGCGTCATATGTGGGATTGGTCAAAAAATCAAATAGAAATTATATTTTTGCGTCATGGAATGACAATCGAAAATGAGCAGCACCGATATCTTGGGAACACAGATACATCTTTGAGCAGGAATGGGATCTGCAAGCTGCAGGCATTGCAGAAAAACGGAACTTATCCAAAGACGGATATTCTGTTTTGCAGTCCGATGAAGCGCTGCACCGAAACCGCAGAAATCCTCTATCCAAACCATACGCCAATATACATACCGGAGTGGAGAGAAATGGATTTTGGAGAATTTGAAGGAAAGAATTATATTGAATTGCAGAAAAATCCAAATTATCAGGCATGGATCGACAGCAATGGCACCCTGCCATTTCCGGGAGGAGAGAGCAGGGAGGCCTTTATAAAGCGCTGCGAGCAGGGATTTTACCGGATGTTAATCGGAATTAAAGGAAGGCTTCAGAAAATGGACGAAAAACAGCCGGCTTCAAAGATCACAGCAGGAGCGGTAGTGCATGGAGGAACCATTATGGCAATCCTGAGCAGTTTTTACGGAGGAGATTATTTTGATCATCAGGTAAAAAACGGAGACGGATACCGCTGCCTTTTAAGCGGAACCCGGAAACAGCCGAAATTGCAGGGGGTAGAAAACATCATGGGGGAATCAGAACGTGTTATACCATAGTATTGCATTCTTTTTGGGATTTTTGTTAGATCTGATCTTAGGTGACCCTTATTGGCTGCCGCATCCGATCCGTCTGATCGGAAATCTGATCGTAGTGTTGGAAAAGAGATTTTTATCAAAAGAAACAAAAGGCAAGGAGCATAAAGAGCAGGAGAAAAGCGAGCGAAGAAGAGGAACACTGCTGGTTTTTATCGTGTTGTCTGTGACCTTCGCAGTGACAGCATTTCTTGTTATTGGAGCTTATCTGCTGCATCCGTATCTTGGCGTAGCAGTAGAGACGATCATGACCTATCAGATCTTAGCGGTAAAATGCTTAAAGGTAGAGAGCATGAAGGTCTATCAAAGCCTGACAAAAGAAGGAATCGAAGAGGCAAGAAAAGCGGTAGCAATGATCGTTGGAAGAGACACGGCGGTTTTGGATGGAACCGGAGTGGCAAAGGCGGCGATAGAGACGGTGGCAGAGAACACCTCGGACGGTGTCATTGCACCTATGCTGTATACAGCGCTTGGCGGACCGGTTCTTGGATTTTTATATAAGGCAGTCAATACGATGGATTCCATGATCGGATATAAAAATGAAAAATATCTGAATTTTGGAAGGACAGCGGCAAAGTCAGATGATGTATGCAACTATCTTCCATCGAGGATCAGTGCCTATCTGATGATAGCAGCGGCATATCTTGGCGGCAGTGATTTTAGTGGAAAAGGAGCTTATCGGATCTATAAAAGAGACCGAAGAAACCATGCCAGTCCAAATTCTGCCCAGACAGAGTCGGTTTGTGCAGGAGCATTGGGGATACAGTTAGCAGGCGATGCCGTATATTTTGGAAAAGTGGTAAAAAAGCCACATATCGGGGATGATACCCGTCCGGTGGAATACGAAGACATCCGGCGGGCAAACCGTCTGATGTATTTAACGGCATGGCTTGGAGAAACAGGGTGTCTGTTTTTTATGGTACTTATTATATTACTTTAGGGAGGTGTAGAGGTGCAGACAATTCACGGCGGAGATATCTACAGAAACCGGATACAGATTGATTTTTCAGTGAATATCAATCCTTTGGGGATACCGGAGGAAGTAAAAGACGCATTACATCAGGCAGTGGATGTCTGTATGCAGTATCCGGATATGGAAGCAGAGCAGTTAAAAGAAGCATTAAGCAGGAAATTTTGCCTGCCAAAAACTTATTTTTTGCCGGGAAACGGAGCATCGGAACTTTTTTTAGGAATCCTGCATGCACTAAAGCCGAAAAAAGTCATTCTGCCTGTTCCTTCCTTTTACGGATATGCATATACGGCAAAAGCGGTAGGGAGTGAAGTGATCTGTGTTCCGCTAAAAAAAGAGGAGGATTTTTTACCGGGGGAAGAATTAGTATTGGCTTTACAGGAAGATGCAGAACTGCTTTTTTTGGCAAATCCGAACAACCCGACCGGAAAATTGATGAAACCGGCATATTTAGAGAATGTATTAGAAGTGTGCAAAGAGAAAAATATCTATGTGGTATTAGACGAATGTTTTATAGAGTTCTGTGAAAAAGAAAATTCCATAGTACAAAAACTCAGTACTTATCGGAATTTACTCATTGTACGGGCTTTTACAAAAATATATGCAATCCCGGGTGTGCGGCTTGGCTACCTGATGTGTAGTGATAAGGAGTTATTACAAAAGATCAGAGGTCAGCTCCCGGAATGGAATCTTTCGGTTTTTGCCGAGGCGGCGGGAATTGCCTGTTTACAGCAGCAGGAATATTTGAAAAAAACCGTAGAATATGTGGCAGCAGAAAGAAAATTCCTCACGGAGAAATTGCAAAATCTCGGATTACAGGTCATTTTAAGTGATGCGAACTTTATTTTATTCTACAGTGAAAAGCCACTTTACAAGAAATTACTGCAAAAAGGAATCCTGATCCGTGACTGCAAAAATTTTCAGGGGCTGTCAGAGGGATATTATCGTGTGGCAGTGAAAAGCCGGAGAGAGAACGAAATTTTAGAGAAAGCGATAGGTGAATGTATTGGATAGACAAAATAGTATCGAACATTTATTGCCAAATGAAATTGAAAAGAGAAGTTTTGAGATCATTTCAAAAGAATTAAAAGAGCGGGGCATCGAACTTCCAAAAGAAGAGGAAATGGTAACCAAGCGGGTGATCCATACCAGTGCAGATTTTGAGTATACAAAAACACTGGTATATTCAAAGCATGCCGTTCGGATCGCAAAAGATCTGATCTTAAATGGTGCAGATATTGTAACCGATACGAATATGGCACTTGCAGGGATCAATAAAAAGACCTTAGCAGGCTTTGGCGGAACCGTACATTGTTTTATGGCAGATGAGACCGTTGCAAGAATCGCAAAAGAGCGTGGGACGACCCGTGCCGCAGTCAGTATGGAAATGGCAACGAAATTAAAGAAACCTTTAATTTTTACAATTGGAAATGCGCCGACAGCTCTGATACAATTATATGAGATGTTAAAGGATCAGAGATTCCGGCCGGAATTTATCATTGGTGTTCCGGTGGGGTTCGTCAATGTAGAGGCTGCAAAGGAGCTGATCTTAGAAACAGAGGTACCTCATATTGTCAACCGTGGAAGAAAAGGCGGCAGTAACGTGGCAGCAGCCATATGTAATGCAATCCTCTATGAACTGAAAAAAGAGCAGAGTGGAGTCTGAGCAGACAGGAGCAGGAACGTATGCGATATGGATTTACAACAGGAAGCTGTGCGGCAGCAGCAGCGAAGGCGGCGGCATATATGCTTCTGTTAGGAAGAAAAAAAACAGAGATCACGATTGAGACACCAAAGGGAATTCCCTATACGGCACAGATTTTAGATATCAGACGAACGGAAGACGTCGTAAGCTGTGCCGTGCAAAAGGACGGGGGAGACGATCCGGATGTAACAACCGGAGCATGGATCTATGCAAAAGTGACTTATTGCGGAAATGACAGAAAAGATTTTCGTTCCCAAGCAGATTTTCAATCCCGAGAAAATCTTCAATCCCTAGAGGACTCACCCTATGTACAGATAGACGGAGGCATCGGAGTGGGCAGGGTCACAAAGCCGGGATTAGACCAGCCGGTAGGAAATGCAGCCATTAATCATGTGCCAAGAGAGATGATCACAAAGGAAGTCTTAGAGGTCTGCAGGCTAGTTGATTATAAAGGCGGACTGGCAGTAGAGATTTTTGTACCGGAGGGGGAGCAGCTTGCGGAGCAGACCTTCAACCCAAGACTTGGGATCAAAGGCGGGATTTCAATTCTTGGAAGCAGTGGGATCGTAGAGCCGATGAGCAGTCAGGCAATCTTAGATACGATCCGGGTAGAGCTAAGACAGAGAAGGGCAGAAGGGTATGCGTATGTGGCAGTTGCACCCGGCAATTACGGACTGGATTTTATGAAGCAGGCTTATGGCTATGATTTAGATAAAAGTATCAAGTGCAGTAACTTCATTGGCAATACGATTGATATGGCAGTGGAGGAAGGTTTTCAAAAACTGCTCTTAACCGGACATATCGGCAAGCTCATCAAAGTAGCAGGCGGCATTATGAATACACATTCCAAAGAGGGGGATTGCAGGATGGAGCTGATAACGGCATCTGCGATCCGACAGGGAATCAGTGCGCAAACAGCCTGCGAGATCTTAGCCTGTGTTACGACCGAAGAAGCAGTCCGTATTTTAGAAACAACCGGTAAAAGAAAAGTCGTTATGGAGGATGCGATGGAACATATCTGTTATTATCTGAATAAACGTGCAATGGGAAAAATGCAGATAGACTGCATCATGTATGCCAATGAGTTTGGCGAATTAGCAAAAAGTAAGGGGGCAGAGCAATGGTTTACTTTGTTGGCGCAGGAACAGGGGCAGCCGATTTAATCACCGTGCGGGGAATGCGGCTGTTAGAGCAGGCAGATGTCATCATCTATGCGGGGTCTTTAGTCAATCCGGAGTTGTTAGCATATGCAAAAAAAGAATGTGAAATCTTTAACAGCGCCACGATGACATTGTCCGAGGTGCTTGCCGTGATGCAGCAGTCACAGGAGGCAGAAAAAATGCTCGTACGTCTGCACACCGGAGACCCAAGCATTTATGGTGCGATCCGGGAACAGATGGATGAATTGGACAGGCTTGGTATACCATATGAAAGCTGTCCGGGTGTCAGTGCCTGCTTTGGAGCGGCAGCATCCTTAAATATAGAGTATACGCTGCCGGGGATTTCACAGTCTTTGATCATTACGCGGATGGAAGGCAAAACGAAGGTTCCAACGAAAGAGAGTATCGAAAGTTTTGCGGCGCATCAGGCATCCATGGCAATCTATTTAAGCACCGGCATGTTAGAGGAATTAAGCCAAAGATTGATCGCCGGAGGATATGAAAAACATACGCCGGCGGCACTGGTATATAAGGCAACATGGAAGGACGAAGAAGCGTATCTTTGTACGGTGGAGACACTGGCGGCTACAGCTAAGGAGCATGGCATCACAAAGACGGCATTGGTCTTAGTCGGGGATGTGCTGACGCATCAGCACTATCAAAAATCGCGGCTGTATGCACCGGATTTTTCAACGGAATTCAGGCAGGCAAAGGAAGAATAGATATGAAACTAAGTATCATCAGTTTTACAAACAATGGGTTAGAGCTGTCCAAGAGAGTGTCAGAGAGCCTGACGGAAAATACAGGCATCACAACGGCAGTTTATACAAAATGTTCCCTTGTAAAAACCCATGACACGAAGATAAAGGCAGTCCATGTCGAAAAGAGCATTGCTGACTGGACAAAAGAGCAGATGCAGGAAAAAAATGCCATACTTTTTATCGGAGCCTGTGGAATTGCAGTCAGAGCCATTGCCCCGAATCTTACCGACAAACTCCACGACAGTCCGGTACTTGTATTAGATGAACAGGGGCAGTATGTGATCCCGCTTTTGGCGGGGCATTATGGCGGTGCAAATGAACTCGCGGTGCAGATTGCAGAAAAGATCAACGCAATCCCGGTGATTACCACAGCAACCGATCTGCAAAACAAATTTGCCGTGGATCTGTTTGCAAAAAGGAACGGACTTCGCATCATAAATAAAGACGGAATTGCAAAGATATCGGCAAAAGTCTTAGCAGGAGAGAAAGTGACCCTGTGTGTAGAAGAGGGACATCTGAAAGAGGGAACGAAAATACCGGAGGAAATACATCTGATTTCCTACCCGTCAACGGCTGTGCTATCAGCAGATTCCGCACCACAAACCGTCGACATTGTGATTGCGGAAAATCCAAAACCGGAGCATCCGACAAACACAGACGCATTGCTCCGATTACAGCCCAAAGAGTATGTCGTCGGAATGGGATGTAAAAGGGGAATCAAGCCACAGAAGATAGAAGCACTGATTGACGAAACCCTAAAGACAGCAGGAATGAAAAAAGAGCAGATTTTTGCATTGGCTTCTATTGATAAAAAGCAGGACGAGCAGGGATTTTTAATCTGGAGCAGACAGCACAGAGTACCGTTTTTGACCTATACGGCAAAAGAACTGCAAAAAGTGCAGGGAAACTTTCATGCCTCTGCTTTTGTAGAGTCACAGGTTGGGGTGGACAATGTCTGTGAACGGGCGGCACTTTGTGCCTGCGAAGCAGGAGGAACACTGGTGTATGAAAAACATGCCAAAGACGGGATGACGATAGCCGTTGCAAAAAGGGAATGGAGAATTACATTTGATGAAGCATAACATCTATTTAGTCGGAATGGGGCCGGGAAAAGAAGAGATGATGACAGGGGAGGCACTAAAAGCATTAGAAGCGGCAGATGTCATTATCGGTTATACGGTCTATATCAAATTGTTAGGAGAGCGGTTTGCAGATAAGGAAATGCGGACAACTCCAATGAGACAGGAAGAAGAACGCTGCAAATTGTGCTTTGAAGAAGCAAAAAAAGGAAAACAGGTAGCAATGGTCTGCAGTGGTGATGCAGGGATTTACGGAATGGCATCGTTACTGTACGAAATGGGAAAAGAATATCCGGATACAGAGATTTTTGTCATACCGGGGATAACGGCGGCTTGCAGCGGGGCGGCAGTTTTAGGAGCACCGCTGAATCATGATTTTTGCGTGATCAGCCTGAGTGATCTCTTAACGCCGTGGGAAAAGATCGAAAAACGACTGCTGGCGGCAGCCGGGGGAGATTTTGCAATAGCAATCTATAATCCGTCGAGCCATAAGCGGAAAGATTATCTGAAAAAAGCCTGTGACATCCTGCTTCGTGTGATCGAAGAGGAACGGCCATGCGGATATGTGGAGAATATCGGCAGGGAAGGAACAAAGGCAGTGACCTGTACCTTACGGGAATTGAGAGATACACAGGTGAATATGTTTACCACCGTATTCATCGGTAATTCCGATACGGAACTGATACATGGAAAGCTGGTTACAAAGCGAGGTTATCACATTGAAAGAAACACGGATATCAAATGACATAATAATATTTGCAGGAACAACGGAGGGGAGAACCCTGTCTGAATATTTAGCGGCAGCAGGAATTGCACATACCATATGCGTAGCCACGGAATACGGAGAACTTGTATTAAAAGAGCATCCGTTAGTGACCGTTCATCGTGGCAGGATGGATGAAGAGGCAATGCGGGAATATTTAAAGCAAAAAGCATTTGCAGCAGTTGTAGATGCCACGCATCCCTATGCAACAGCCGTTACGGAAAATGTCCGGGCAGCAGTCAAAGACCTTACCATCCCATATCTGCGATTAAAAAGAGAGATTTTAGAGGAAGAAGAAACAGGTGTATGCTATTTTGAAAGCAATGAAGCATGTGCAAAAGCCTTAGAGCAGACAAAAGGAAATATTTTATTGACGACCGGAAGTAAAGAACTCAGCGTATATGCTTCATCTGAAAAGATCAAAAACAGACTTTATGTGCGTGTGCTGCCGGGGTTAGAGAGCCTGCATATCTGCATGGAGCAGGAGATTTCAGGAAAACAGATCATAGCATTGCAGGGGCCGTTTAGCGAAGAGATGAATACCGCCATCCTGCATCAATACCAAATACAGTGCATGGTGACAAAAAAGAGCGGCAGAGCCGGAGGATATGAAGAAAAAATAAAAGCGGCAAAAAAAGCAGGAATTCCGGTCTATGTCATCGGGCAGAAAAAAACAGAGACAGGAGATACCTTTACCGAAGTATGCAAAAAATTAGAAGTGATCTGCGGATGCAAGATCCTGCCTCAGCAGTCCAAAAACAGATTTGAGATCATCTTAGCAGGAGTCGGTATGGGAAGCAGGGAAAGCCTGACAAACGAAGTAGAGCAGGCAATCCGACAGGCAGATATTTTACTTGGGGCAAAACGGATGATCGCATCCTATCAGCCGAAATTAGAAAAAAAGCCTTATTATCGGACAGAGCAGATCATTCCGTATTTAGAAGAGATGCAAAAAGATGTAGAGGTTTCGGAAATCGTAACAGGACAGAAGGTGGTGGTACTGTTTTCCGGTGACAGCGGTTTTTACAGTGGAGCAGCTTCTATGTACCGTGCATTGCAGGAGGAAATATCTGCCGGACGTTTACAGGCATCGGTACGGATATTGTCCGGAATCTCTTCCGTAGCATATTTAGCCGCCTGCATCGGCGAAAGTTATCAGGACGCGGCTGTTTACAGTATGCATGGAAAAGAGTTGTTGAATTTAGCAGAGCGGATACGAAACAGCGAAAAGACCTTTTTATTAATGTCAGGCGTATCGGACGTACAAAGACTTGGAGAAATTTTAGATCGTGCAGGACTTGAATCATGCAGGATTTATGCAGGCTATCAGTTGTCCTATCCGGAGCAGGAGATTTTAGAACTGACACCAAAGGAGTGCCTTGCATTGCAAAAAGAGGGACTGTATACCTGTTTTATAAAAAATCCAAGTGCCGCAGGCAAAAGACTGACGCATGGCAGGGCAGACACCGAGTTTTTGCGCGACCGGGTACCGATGACAAAAGAAGAGGTGCGAGATGTCAGTATTTGTAAATTAAAACTGCATAAAGGAGCTGTATTTTATGACATTGGCAGTGGAACAGGCTCAATCGCAGTGGAGGCGGCAGGACTTTCTAACGATATCCGTGTTTTTGCCATAGAAAAAAAAGAAGAGGCAGCTGCCCTGATCGGGAAGAACAAAGAACACTTTGGCTTAGAAAACATAGAGATCATAAGAGCAGATGCACCGGACGGCTTAGAAACACTTCTAAAACCGACACATGCATTTATCGGTGGCAGCAGTAGAAGGATGAATGAAATCTTATCGGTGTTATATCAAAAGAATCCTAAGATGCGGATCGTGATCAATGCGATTAGTTTAGAGACGATCTGTGAGATCAAAGAGGTACTCTCCGATTATCCGATCGAAAACGAAGAGTTGATACAGCTACAGGTAAGCAGGGCAAGAGTGGCAGGTTCCTATCATCTGATGCAGGCAGAAAATCAGGTATGGATCTGTGCATTTGATTTTTGTGGATAAAAGGGAGGATATATGACATGAAATTAGACCGTGTGATGATCGCAGCACCCAAAAGCGGAAGCGGCAAGACAACGATTACCTGTGCGATATTACAGACCCTAAAAGATATGGGAAAACAAGTGGTCTCTTATAAGTGCGGTCCGGATTATATCGATCCGATGTTCCATCAAAGAGTCATAGGGATTCCATCAAAGAATTTAGATACTTTTTTTACCGGAGAGAATGATACCCGAAAACTTCTGTTAAAAAACAGAACAGGAGAGGAAATAGCGGTCATAGAAGGCGTGATGGGGCTGTATGACGGACTTGGTGGCGTGCGTGAGGAAGGCTCGTCCTATCATTTGGCAAAAGTGACTAAAACACCGATCATTTTAGTGGTAGATGCGAAAGGAATGGGGCGTTCCGTGATACCACTCATTGCAGGATTTTTAGCATACGATACGGAGCATCTGATCCGGGGCGTGATATTGAACCGGATGTCAAAGTCCTATTATGAGATCATAAAGCCGTTGATCGAAACGGAATTGCAGATCCGTGTTTTGGGATATTTGGCAGAGCGGCAGCAGTTGCAGATCCAGAGCAGACATTTAGGCTTACATCTTCCGGGAGAGATTAAAGAGATCCAAAGGCAGTTAGAAGTTGCGGCAGAGGAATTACAAAAGTCTGTTTCCATAGAAACAATCATACAAATTGCAGCAAGTGCGGAAACAATAGAAATAGAAAAAATAACAGAAACAACAGAGAAAATAACATCAACAGAACTAATTACAAAACCTCTCATCGCAGTTGCAAGAGATGAAGCCTTCTGTTTTTACTATGAAGACAATCTGTTATTACTGAAAGAATATGGGGCAGATATTGCCTATTTTTCTCCACTGCATGATAAAGAATTGCCAGAGGGCAGCAGTGGACTGCTTTTAGGAGGCGGTTATCCGGAACTGTATGCAAAAGAGTTAGAGGAAAATACAGCGATGCGAAAAGAAATCAAAGCAGCAGTGGAAAGCGGAATGCCTGTCGTGGCAGAGTGCGGCGGATTTCTCTATCTGCACACGGCGATCCGTGATAGAGACGGTCATCCATATCAGATGGCAGGGGTGCTCCCGGCAGCGTGTCAGGATACGAAAAAGCTGGTGCGTTTCGGGTATATTGAATTAGAAGAAAAAGAGAGCAATTTTTTAGAAGTGGGAACGAGGATCAAAGGACATGAGTTCCACTATTTTGACAGTGAGAAGAACGGAGAAGACTGCATAGCGATCAAGCCGGTCACAGGCAGAACCTATCCGTGTGTGATCGAAAAAGAAAATGTCTGGATGGGCTTTCCGCATCTCTACTATCCGTCAAACCCGTCCTTTGCAGATCATTTTGTGAAAAAAGCAGAGCAATACTTAGGAGGTAAGTATGGAGAATTCCTATCGTTTTTTTGAAAACAAAGAGTGTCAGTATTATCCGTGCCATAAAGGAATTGAGAACATGAACTGTCTGTTTTGTTACTGTCCGTTATACAGCAGGGAGCACTGCCCCGGAAAACCGGAGTTTTTAGAAAAGGACGGCAGGCGGATCAAGGTATGTACAAACTGCACATTTCCGCATCAGCCGCAGAACTATGACAAGGTGATACAGGTGTTGAAACAAACGTTTTTTTCTTGACGGTATTTTCAGATATTCATATAATAGAGTATGTACTGATCCTTTTAGCGGTTGTCTTTATGACCGTTGCCATTGTGTTACTTACATATCATGTAGTATTGCTCTACATCTATGCGATTGCGATTTCTCGAGCATGTGACCGCAGCATCGCAGGAAAATGCAGCCGGGATCAGAGAAATCGAAAAGATGGTACGCCAGATTGATGAACTGGCAAGAACCCTGCAGACAGGACTTGCATCCGAGGAAAAAAGTGAGTAAGATAAATAAAATATGATCAGAAAAGTTTTTGAAAGAGGCATGATGATGGAAAAATCAAAAGTATATTTTACAAATTTCAGAACACAGGCATTTGGAGACGGACTTCCGACAAAGTTAAAGAAGATGATCAAAAAAGCCGGTATCGGTGATATTGATATGGATGGCAAATTTGTTGCGATCAAGATGCATTTTGGCGAACTTGGAAATATCAGTTATCTTCGTCCGAACTATGCAAAAGCAGTTGCCGATGTGGTAAAAGAACTCGGTGGAAAACCGTTTTTGACCGATTGTAATACGATGTATCCGGGAAGCAGAAAGAATGCATTAGAGCATTTAGAGTGTGCATGGGAGAACGGATTTACACCATTGACTGTAGGCTGTCCGGTGATCATCGGTGACGGTTTAAAGGGAACCGATGACATAGAAGTGCCGGTCGAGGGCGGTGAATATGTAAAAGCCGCAAAAATCGGACGGGCAGTTATGGATGCAGATGTATTTATCAGCCTGACACACTTCAAAGGACATGAGATGACCGGATTTGGCGGAGCCATTAAAAATATCGGTATGGGATGCGGTTCCCGTGCAGGAAAAACAGAACAGCACAGATCCGGAACCCCACATATTACCGCTGAGGTCTGTCGTGGCTGCAAACGCTGTCAGCGTGAATGTGCCAACGGTGGACTGGTATTTGATGAAGCAGCAAAGAAAATGACGGTAGATACCGAACACTGTGTAGGATGTGGACGCTGTCTTGGAGCCTGCAACTTTGATGCGATCGCATTTAATAATGAAAATGCAAATGAAGTATTGAACTGTAAAATGGCAGAATATACCAAAGCCGTTGTAGATGGCCGTCCATCCTTCCATATTTCACTGATCGTAGATGTTTCACCAAACTGTGACTGTCATGGAGAGAACGATGCTCCGATCTTACCAAACATCGGAATGTTTGCATCCTTTGATCCACTGGCATTAGATCAGGCATGTGTAGATGCCTGTCTTGCAGCAACACCATTGCCAAACAGCCAGCTTGCAGAGAATATGAAAAAAGCAGACTTTGTGGATCATCATGATCATTTCCGCAATTCCACACCGGAATCCGAATGGAGAAGCTGTTTAGACCACGCAGAAAAGATCGGACTTGGCAGCCGCAGCTATGAACTGATCGAAGTATAGAAAAAGCATTTTGGGGACGTTCTTTTCAGAGCGTCCCTTTTTTACTCTATAGGAAACACAGCTCTCATACTTTAACGTAACATGATATTTTCTATAGAGATTAGGTTGTCAAAAAGAGCCTCACAACTTAGTGGCTGGCAATTGCACAAAACCGAGACTGCTTTTGTGACTTTGGGAGAAAATTAGTAAATCTTGGTCTGGCTGTTCATGTATAGTGTTTTGCTGCCATGGACGGCAGCAAAAGTCTTAACACCCCATGGACGGGGTGTTTAAGACGTACACGTCACTTCATCGTAGCCTGACTCAGGCAGACTTAGATTTTCTTATTTTCGTACAACGGAACAAAATAGACCCGGTTTTGTGCAAGTTGCCAATCAAAAAAACTTGAAACCGTCTTTTGCTCCCCCCTGATCTATAGAGAAAAAACATCCCCCCAGGGAGCTTGTGGGGGGATGTTTTAATGTGCTAAACTGTGTACAGTTTGAAAAAGGAAGGAAAGAGAAGATATGAAAAAAAGATGTATCGCAGTGCTTTTGGCACTTGCAATGACAGGGACATTATTTGGATGCGGAAGCAGCAACACCCAAAAGTCGGATACAACGAAAAAAACAGAAAGATCTGACAAAGAATCCGTAATCGTAACAATGCCGACAAGCTCGGAACCGGAAGCGGGATTTGATCCGGCATATGGCTGGGGAGCAGGAGAACATGTACATGAACCACTGATCCAGAGCACGTTGACAACGACAACAAAAGACTTAAAGATCGGAAAAGACCTTGCAACCGATTATTCGGTCAGTGAAGATGGTCTTGTCTGGACCGTGAAGATCCGTGAGGATGTGAAATTTACGGATGGAGAAAAACTTACAGCATCCGATGTTGCATTTACATATAACAACTGTGTAAAAAACAGTACCGTCAATGACTTTACGATGTTAAAAGAAGCGGTGGCAGTTGATGATACGACCGTGGAATTCCATATGAACAAGCCGTTTTCCATCTGGCCGTATACGATGGCGATCGTCGGGATCGTACCGGAGCATGCCTATGATGAGAATTACGGACAGCATCCGATCGGTTCGGGACGCTATATCCTGAAACAGTGGGATAAGGGTCAGCAGGTCATTTTTGAAGCAAATCCGGATTACTACGGAGAAAAGGCAAAGATCAAAAAAGTGACTGTATTATTTATGGATGAAGATGCGGCACTTGCAGCAGCAATGGCAGGAGAAGTAGATGTGGCACATACGGCAGCATCATTAGCAGACGAGAAGATCGACGGTTATGGTCTTTTGAGTGTGACAAGTGTCGACAACAGAGGAATCAATCTGCCAACTGTCAAAGCGAGTGAAAAAGATGGAAAAACGGTCGGCAATGATGTAACCAGTGATGTTGCGATCCGCCGGGCAATGAATATCGGAATTGATCGTGAAGAAATGATCAAAAACGTCTTAAACGGTCATGGAACAGCAGCTTACAGTGTTTGCGATAAAATGCCGTGGTATAACGAAGAATCGGAAGTAACATATGACCAAAAGAGTGCAAAGGCATTGTTAGAGGAAGCAGGATGGAAAGAGGGAAAAGACGGAATTCGTGAAAAAGACGGAGTCCGTGCAGAATTTACCGTAATGTTTAATCCGGATGATTCCGTACGTCAGGCATTGGCAGAGGATTTTGCGAACCAGTGCAAAGAACTTGGAATTGAAGTAAAGACAGAGGGTGCCGGATGGGATGTTGCCTACGATAAGGCATTATCACAGCCATTGGTATGGGGCTGGGGAGCACATACCCCGATGGAACTCTATAATATCTATCATACGGGAACAGATAGTGACAGTGCAGAATACTCTCCATATGCAAATGAAACCGTTGACCACTATATGGATGAGGCATTGCAGGCAGATACCTTAGAAGATTCCTATGACCTTTGGAAAAAAGCACAGTGGGATGGAACAACCGGAGTGACACAGGATGGAGATATTCCTTGGATCTGGTTTTGTAACGTAGACCATCTCTATTATGTCAGAGACGGTCTGAAAGTAGCAGAACAAAAGATACACCCACATGGACATGGCTGGTCGATCGTCAATAATGTAGACCAGTGGGAATGGAGCAAATAGATTGCGTACAGAGAATTTTTTGTGGATTGGAAAGAATTTTATAAGAATGATACTGCTCTTAGCAGCGGTCAGTGTGGTAACGTTTACCTTAGTCAGTATCTCACCGATCGACCCGTTACAGGCAAATGTCGGTCAGACGGCACTTGGCTCGATGAGTGAGGAACAGATTGAAAAACTGCAATCCTACTGGGGTGTGGACACCCCGCCGCTAGAACGGTATCTGAACTGGGCAAAAGATTTCGTAAGAGGCGATATGGGAGTTTCACTCCTGTATCGCCAGTCTGTGTCTGAAGTTATAAAAGTCAAGCTGGGGAACTCCTTACTGTTATTAGTGACAGCATGGCTGATCTCCGGACTGCTTGGATTTTTGCTTGGAATACTTGCAGGTGTATTCAGGGGAAGCTGGATCGACAAACTGATCAAGGGATATTCGTTGTTGATCGCAAGTACACCGGTGTTCTGGCTGGCGTTGCTCTTGCTGCTGGTCTTTTCCGTTTGGTTAAAAATATTTCCGATCGGACTGAGTGTTCCGATCGGTGTGGAAGCGGCAGGCGTTACCTGGCTGGATCGTCTGTATCATGCCGTACTGCCTGCGATCACACTCAGCATTACGGGTGTTGCAAATATTGCAATGCATACCAGAGAAAAAATGATCGATGTCATGGAGAGTGACTATATGCTGTTTGCAACAGCAAGAGGAGAGAGCAAAAAAACAATGGTGATCCGTCACGGACTCCGCAATATCGCACTCCCGGCGATGACACTGCAATTTGCCTCGATCAGTGAAATTATCGGGGGTTCGGTGTTAGTAGAACAGGTGTTTTCCTATCCGGGACTTGGACAGGCGGCAGTCGCAGCAGGAACCGGAAGTGACGTGCCACTGTTACTGGGCATTACCGTAGTAACGGCGGCAGTAGTATTTGCAGGGAATTTTCTTGCAAATGTACTCTACGGACTGATCGATCCGCGAATGCGAAAGAGAGGGCGAAAATTATGAACCAGAGAAAGAAAGCCCTGATCATCTTTGCGATCACCGTAGGATTTTTAACCTTTGTCACCGTGTTTGGAATAGTTGTTACGGACGGGGCAAGAGTGACGGATTTTTCGAAAAAAAATATGGCACCTTGTCTTTCTTATCTCTTTGGAACGGACTGGTTAGGAAGAGATATGCTGCTTCGAACGTTTGCCGGACTTTCTATGAGTATCCGCATCGGACTGTTAGCAGCCGGTTTTAGTGCGATCATCGCCTTTGTTCTTGGCGTGTCGGCGGCAGTATTTGGGGGAAAGGCAGATGCAGTGATCTCTTTTATGATCGATATGATCATGGGAATCCCGCATATTTTATTGTTGCTTTTAATTTCCTATGCCTTGGGAAAGGGAGTAAAAGGTGTCGTGGTCGGAGTGGCACTCAGCCATTGGCCATCTCTTGCAAGAGTTATCCGTGCGGAAGTGTTACAGTTAAAAAACAGCACCTATATACAGGTTGCGGAAAAATTAGGACACAGTAAGATCAAAACGGCATTAAAACATATGACACCGCATATCTTTCCACAGTTTTTAGTCGGACTGATCCTGATGTTTCCACATGCGATCTTACATGAAGCGGGAATTACTTTTTTGGGATTCGGACTTCCGGCAGAACAGCCGGCAATCGGGATCATCTTATCAGAAAGCATGAAATACCTGATCACGGGAAAATGGTGGTTAGCAGTATTTCCGGGTGCAATGCTGGTGTTTACCGTGATATTATTTGATGTGGCAGGAAGTATGCTGCGAAAGATGTTAGATCCTTCGAGTGCGCATGAATAGGAGGAAGCATTATGAGCTGTTTAGATAAATTTCATATTTTAGAGATCGAGAATCTTTCCGTGGTATTTCATCAGTATGCGAAAAGGACAAAAAAGCAGGAGCTTCCGGTTATTTCAAATCTCAATGTATCGGTGCATGAGGGAGAGATCGTTGCCGTGGTAGGATCAAGCGGCTCAGGAAAAAGTCTGTTAGCCCACGCTATCTTAGGATTGCTTCCATCAAATGCAGAAGTAAAAGGAAGATTTGATTTTTTAGAAGAACCTTTGACAGAAGAAAGAATGAAAGCGGTACGGGGAAATGAGATCGCCTTGGTGCCTCAAAGTGTCAATTACTTAGATCCGCTGATGAAGGTCGGAAAACAGGTGCGGGGAACGGAAAGATCAAAACATGCCTTAAAACGTCAAAGAGAACTTTTTTTATCTTATGGATTGCAGGAAGGGACCGAAGATCTGTATCCGTTTGAGTGCTCCGGCGGAATGAGCCGCAGGATTTTATTGTCTACGGCACTGATGGGAAATACCAGACTCTTAATTGCAGATGAACCGACACCGGGGATGGAACTGGCTATGGCAAAAAAAGCCATGGAGGATTTTCGGAAGTTTGCCGATGCAGGCAATGGGGTACTTCTGATCACACATGATATTGAACTGGCGTTAGAGGTTGCAGACCGGATCGCGATCTTTTATGCGGGAACAACGGTAGAGGAAGCCCTAGTCAGTGATTTTCAATCGGAAGAGCGGCTGCGTCATCCTTATACAAAGGCACTTTGGAGAGCAATGCCGGGCAACGGATTTCAGGTAATTCCAGGGAATCAGCCCTATGTAAAAGATCTGCCAAAGGGCTGTGTATTTGGACCGAGGTGTCCACAGTTTAGTAAAGAATGTGAAGGCGAGATACCGGAACGCGTGGTACGTTGTGGAACTGTCCGCTGCATTAAATGCAGTGAGGAAATTGTCAGAAAGTGAGCGGAAGAATGTTAGAAGTACAGGATATTACTTTTTCCTATCAAAAAAACGGGAATCAGATATTAGAACATGTAAATCTTTCGGTAGGACCGGAAGAACGCCTTGGGATTCTTGCACCGAGCGGCTATGGCAAGACCACACTGTTAAAGATCATCAGCGGTTATATCAGCCCGGATGCGGGCAGAATCCTTGTAGACGGAGAGCCGCTTCCACAGAAAGGTTACTGTCCGGTACAGATGATCTTTCAGCATCCGGAACAGGCAGTCAATCCACGACTTCGCATGCGAGAGGTGCTAAAAGAAGGAGATGGCATCTCAAAAGAGCTGATCGAAGGACTTGGGATCGAAGAAGACTGGAAAAACCGTTTTCCGCAGGAACTTTCCGGGGGAGAACTTCAGAGATTTTGTATTGCAAGAGCATTGGGGAAGGGAACAAAATATCTGCTCTGCGATGAGATCACAACAATGTTAGATTTTATTACGCAGGGACAGATCTGGAATTTTTTAATAGAGGAAACGAAAAGACGCGGGATCGGAATGGTGATCGTCAGCCACAGTCAGCCGCTTTTAGACCATGTCTGTACCAGACAGATCAGATTGAACGAGAATCCGTGACACAAAAAAGGGATTTCGTTACAAAAGAGAGAATTTTTCATAAGGATGACCGATATATAAATTGAGTATATACCGGACATCCTTTTTTGGTATTACTTAGGTTTGGACAAAAGGGGGATATGAACAATGCTGCGTATGGCAGTTTGTGATAAAGAAGAAGAGACCTGTTCTTTGATAAAGGCACTGGCAGAGGAAAGTATCGGCTGTAAGGTATGGACATTTCATTCCGATACGGAGTTGTTAGAGAGTAAAGAGAAATATGACATTCTCTTATTAGATATCGGAAATGGAGAGCCGACCGGGATTGAAACCGCAAGAAAAATCCGCCGGTGTTATGACCCGATCCTGATCTTCATCGCAGAGGGCAAAAAACATGTATTAGATGTATTTGATGTAGAGGCATTTCACTATCTGCTAAAGCCCATTGATGAGGAAAAGTTAAAAGAGGTCTTAAAAAGAGCGGAAAACCACTGCAAACTTCAAAAGGAAAAGGAACCGTTAATTATCCGTGTAAACGGAGAAAACTGTTATGTTCCCAAAGAAGAGATCCTGTATGCAGAAAATTATGCCAGAAAAGTGATCCTTCATTTAGGGGAAAGACAGATTGCCTATTATGCAAAAATGGGGGAACTAGAGGAACAGTTAGGAGAAAGTTTTTTTCGGGTACACAGAGGATACCTTGTGAACTTAAGGGCAGTCCGAAGTTATCATACGGCGGGAGTGGTTTTAAAGAATGGCGAAGAGATATTGATGGCGAAGAGTAAGTTTCAAAAGTTTGAAGAAGTGTACATGGATTTTTTGAGAAATTCAGATTAGAGGGAGGGAAAACAAATGAATATCCAAAACAGAATGGACAGCTCTTTAATGATGGACAGAGCGGTGCGAAAAGAGAGACAGAAGCTGCGTTCCCATACGAAATCCTACCGGGTATCCGGCCAGGGTGCGGATAACAGTAAATTATATGATAAATTAATTTCTAAGAATCAGGACGCAGATAAGACGGGAACAGATATGTTAGTCAAAAGGAGCAGATATTATTCAATCAGCGAGATTTCCAAAGAAGTGTCTAAAAAAGCAGAAGAGCTTTTAAAAGAAAAAGATATAGATAAATCCGACGAACAGACACAAAAGGAGTGGGAAGAAGATGTGACATCCTTTCTGGCATTGCACAATACTTTATTAAACAGTCTGAAACGTATCGATACAGATGTGATGACTAAGTATGCAAAAGAACTGCAGAGCAATGCAAAGGAATACGAAAAAGCACTCGAAGAAATGGGAATTGTCATAGATGATTCCGGAGCATTTAGTATATCGAAAGAAGGACTGGTACAGTCTGACAACGAAAAGTGGCAGGAATTTGTCAAAAAGACACAGGCATTGTCAAAAGAGACGCAGACAAGTGCGAAGAGCAGTCTGGATTCCATTACCACAAACCGGATCTTACATGGGATCAGTTATAATAAATATGGAAAGGAAAGCTAAAGCCAATAAGATTAGGGTGGCAAAAGGCGGTTTCAAGTTTTTTGATTGGCAACTTGCACAAAGCCAAGTCTGTTTTGTTCCGTTGTACGAAAATAAGAAAATCTAAGTCTGCCTGAGTCAGGTTGTGATGGATGACGTGTACGTCTTAAACGCCCCGTCCATGGGGCATTAAGACTTTTGCTGCCGTCCATGGCAGCAAAACACTATACAGGAACAGGCAGACTAAGATTTACTAATTTTCTCCCAAAGTCACAAAAGCAGTTCCGGTTTTGTGCAAGTTGCCAGCCATTAAGTTGCGAGCCACCTTTTGACACCCTGATCATAAGTAATAATCGAATAGAAAAAGACAAAGAGCCCTGACAGGAATCCGCGCGCGTGATACGATATCACATAGATACTGTCGGGGCTTTTTGACAAAATCAAAGAAATAATACAAAAAGTCTGAAAATTAGAAAAACAATAGCTTAAAATCATTCAGATTAATTTGAATTTTTGCATTTCTTTTCATTTAAAATGTGTTACAATAGATAAGAGTTTTTAACTCTTAAAAGGAGATAAGTGTGACATGTCGGATAAACCAGAGAACGGATTGAAGCAGGAGTTAGACCGCAGAAAGCGGATCAACCGGATCAAATCCATCATTGTATCCTTTGTGGGAATCTGGATGCTGGCATCTGTCATTTTGTGTGCAACACTTTTTGTAAAAGTTATTCACTTAGAGAATAATCTGAACAAGGTACTGCAGAACATGCCGCAGGTAGAACAGGTGGAGAATGAAGAGACGAAGAATTCTCCGGATGCGGATACCGGAAAGAATGTGGAATACGGGAAGCAGGATCAGACCGGACAGGATGATGCAAACAAGAAGAAGGCAGACGATGGCGAAAAGTTAAAAGTATATCTTACTTTTGATGACGGACCAAGCACGAATACACAACAGATTCTGGATATATTAAAACAATATAATGTAAAAGCGACATTCTTTGTCATTGGAAAGACAGATGACCTTTCGAAAGAAATGTATAAGAAGATCGTAGAGGAAGGGCATACCCTTGGGATGCATTCCTATTCTCATAAATATTCGGTAATATATGACTCCATGTCAGCATTTGAACAGGATTTTAATCAGATTCATGACTATCTGAAAGAAGTTACCGGAGTGGATTGCAAATATTATCGTTTTCCGGGAGGAAGCAGTAATCAGGTCAGCAACAGTGATATGCGGGAATTTATCCGATATCTGAATGACCGGGGGATTACATACTATGATTGGAATGTCTCAAGCGGAGATGCGACATCACAGGCATATACAGCGGATGAGCTGATACAGAATGTGATGGGAGATGTTACAAAATATAAGACATCGGTAGTGTTGATGCATGATTCTGCCGTGAAACCCGCTACCGTAGAAGCATTACCGGCACTGATCGAGCAGCTTCAGGGGATTGGAGCAGAGATTTTACCAATAGATGAAAATACAGCAACTGTACATCATGTCAACATTGATGGGGAACAGGGACAATAAGAAAAAAAGATGGAGGGACAACATGGGCTTTTTTAAAGATTTTAAAGAAGATGCATCTCAGGCAATGAAAGAATTAATGCCACAGGATGATGAAGTACTGGACGAAGAAGGAACAGATGAAGATGATCTGGTTGTAAATACGTTAGAAGATGAGTTAGACGTAGAGTCTGAACTTTCTAAGCTGAACGGATTGTTAGAATCTGTAGCCAAAGAAGAGACACCGGTCAAAGAGCCGGCACCTGAAACAACACAGGAAAAGACAACAAAAGCAGTGACAAATAAGGAGGAACCATTCATGAGCATGGAGAAAGAAACATCAGTAAATCCGATCAATCTGGGAGGAAAAGCAGAGTCTGTGATGCCGACAATGACACAGATGCATACACAGCAGGAAGCACCAATGAGAAAACCGGAGCCGGTCGTAACTGATGAAGTGACATTAATTACTGAAGGAAGCAGTCTGACAGGTAATCTTTCTTCTAATGGTTCTATTGATATGAGAGGAACTGTGATCGGAGATGTTCAGTGTAACGGAAAGTTAACCGTAACCGGAAATATCCGTGGTAACACAACCTCAGCAGAGTTCTTTGCAGATAATGCAAAATTAGAGGGAGAAGTAACAACAACAGGAACCGTAAAAATCGGACTTGGTTCCGTAGTAGTTGGTAATATCACTGCAACCTCAGCAGTGATCGCAGGTGCGATCAAAGGCGACATTGATGTACAGGGACCGGTTGTGGTAGATACCTCAGCAGTTGTAATGGGAAATATCAAATCACGTTCCGTACAGATTAACAACGGTGCAGTGATTGAAGGATTCTGCTCACAGTGTTATGCAGATGTGGATGTAGAAAGCCTTTTTGTGGAAGAATAATAGAGAAATAAGGAGACAACCATGAAAAGAGTATTATTAAAGCTTAGCGGAGAAGCTCTTGCAGGAGAAAAACATACCGGTTTTGATGAGGCAACTGTTGTCAAAGTGGCAAAACAGGTAAAACAGTTAGCAGATGATGGCGTGGAAGTTGGTGTTGTTATTGGCGGCGGTAATTTCTGGCGTGGAAGAACAAGCGAGAATATTGACCGTACCAAGGCGGATCAGATCGGAATGTTAGCAACCGTGATGAACTGTATCTATGTTTCGGAGATTTTCCGTTCCGAAGGAATGAAGACACAGGTACTGACACCATTTGAATGTGGCTCTTTCACAAAGTTATTTTCTAAGGATCGTGCAAACAAATACTTTGAGCATGGAATGGTTGTATTTTTTGCAGGCGGTATCGGACATCCGTATTTTTCAACGGATACTACGACCGTATTGCGTGCAGTAGAGATTGAAGCAGACGTTATCCTGTTAGCAAAAGCAATTGACGGAGTATATGACAGTGATCCGAAGGTAAATCCGAATGCAGTACGCTACGATGAGGTTTCCATTCAGGAAGTCATCGACAAGCAGCTTGCAGTTGTGGATCTGACTGCTTCTATCATGTGCATGGAAAATCATATGCCGATGTATGTGTTTGGGTTGAATGAAGAGAACAGTATCGTAAAAGCGATCAGCGGTAAATTCAACGGAACCGTAGTAACGGTATAAAACAGGAGGAAACAACATGGATGAGAGATTAACCCCATTTGAGGATAAAATGAAAAAATCCTATCATAATCTGATAGAGGAACTTGGAACAGTTCGTGCAGGACGTGCGAACCCACATGTGTTAGATAAGATCAAGGTAGACTACTATGGTACACCAACTTCTTTACAGCAGGTGGCAAACGTCAGCGTACCGGAACCGAGAATGATACAGATTCAGCCTTGGGAGGCTTCTTTGGTAAAAGAGATTGAAAAAGCGATCAATATGTCCGATTTAGGAATCAACCCGACCAATGATGGAAAAGTGATCCGTTTAGTATTCCCGGAACTTACAGAGGAACGCAGAAAAGAGCTTGCAAAGGATGTAAAGAAAAAAGGTGAGGCTGCTAAGGTAGCGATCCGTAACATTCGCCGTGATGCAAATGATTCCTTTAAGAAATTAGGAAAATCATCAGAAGTGTCTGAGGATGAAGTAAAAGACTTAGAGACACAGGCACAGAAAATGACTGACAAATTTATAGCAGATATAGATAAAGCCATTGAAGAAAAATCCAAAGAGATTCTTACCGTATAGAAATTTTTGGAACACATGGGGACACAGCGGTATCGCCGTGTTCCCCTTTTTCTTTCATAGAGATTTTTGGAACTTCCATGGGAAGTTCATAGAAAGTAAGACGTAGGAGGAAGGACGATGAGGATTCCGCAGCATGTAGCCATTATATTAGATGGCAACGGAAGATGGGCAAAGAGTAAAGGAATGCCGCGCAATTACGGGCATACCATGGGAGCGAAGAATGTAGAGGTTATTTGTGAGGATGCCTATCATATGGGAATTCAGTATCTGACGCTGTATGCGTTTTCTACAGAGAACTGGAACCGTCCGGATACAGAGGTAGAAGCACTGATGAAGCTTCTTGCGACCTATTTAAAGAACTGTATCAAAAGAGCAGATAAGAATAATATGAGAATCCGTGTGATCGGGGATATCAGCAGACTGGATGCAAAGTTCCGGAACACGATCCGGGAATTAGAAGAAGCAACCAAAAAGAACACAGGACTGAATCTGCAGATTGCCCTGAATTATGGCAGTCGTGACGAGATGATCCGTGCGATAAAAAAAATGGTAAAAGACCATGATGCCGGTAAATTAGCGACAGAGGACATCACTGAAGAATGTTTTTCTTCCTATCTGGATACGAAAGAGATTCCGGACCCGGATCTGCTGATCCGTACCAGTGGCGAGCAGCGTCTGTCGAATTATCTGCTTTGGCAGCTTGCATACAGTGAATTTTATTTTACACCGGTTCCGTGGCCGGATTTTTCAAAAGCGGAATTAGAAAAAGCCGTAGAAGCGTATAATCAGAGAGACAGACGGTATGGCGGCGTAAAGGAGGAGGCATAATGTTTAAGACGAGACTGATCAGTGGAATCGTACTGGTTGCACTGGCATTATTACTGATCATTACAGGCGGAAACGTTCTATTGGGAGCACTGTGCGTAATTTCCCTGATCGGAATGTTTGAATTATACCGCATTTTTAAAATAGAAAAAGAACCGGCAGGAGTAGCAGGATATATAGCGGCCATCGTATATTATCTGAACCTGTTATTTGGTTTTATACCGGATATGATGATGTTCGTACTCAGTGTACTTGTGGTATTGATGTTTATTTATGTATTTTCCTATCCAAAATATAAGACGGAGCAGATGTTAGCGGCATTTTTTGCGGTATTCTATGTGGCAGTGATGCTGTCCTTTGTATACCGGACGAGAATGCTTCCAATGGGAACTTACACGGTATGGCTGATCTTCTTATGCTCCTGGGGCTGTGACACCTGTGCTTATTGTGTCGGAGTCTTAATTGGAAAACATAAGATGGCACCAAAACTGAGTCCGAAAAAATCCATTGAAGGAGCAGTCGGAGGCGTTGTCGGAGCAGCCCTTTTAGCCATTATCTATGGATTTGTATTCAAGGATGCCATGGGATGCACCACACAGACCATCTGGTTTATGGCAGGGATCTGCGCAGTGGGAGCACTGATCTCTATGGTGGGAGATCTGACAGCATCAGCGATTAAGAGAAATTATGAGATTAAAGACTATGGAAAACTGATCCCGGGACATGGCGGGATCTTAGACCGTTTTGACAGTGTGATATTTACTGCACCGATCATATTCTATCTGGCATTGTATTTCATAAAATAGTAGAGGTTACCATGAAAAAAATAGCGATTTTAGGTTCCACAGGTTCAATTGGAACCCAGACACTTGAGATTGTAAGAGAACAAAAGGATATCTGTGTAAGAGCACTTGCCGCAGGAAATAATATTGATCTTTTAGAGCAGCAGATCCGTGAATTTCATCCGGTCTTAGCATCGGTACAGTCGGAGGAAAAAGCAGCGGATTTACGGCAGAGACTGCGTGATATGGACATTAAGATCGTTTCCGGCATGGACGGACTGATCGAAGTTGCAACAGAGCCGCAGGCAGAGATTTTAGTGACTGCAGTGGTTGGAATGTTAGGACTTCGTCCAACCGTGGAAGCCATCAAGGCAAAGAAGACGATCGCACTTGCAAATAAAGAGACACTGGTAACGGCGGGACATCTGATCATGCCGTTAGCAAAAGAGTGTGGGGTGCCGATCCTTCCGGTGGACAGTGAACACAGTGCTATTTTCCAGTCCTTAAATGGAGAGAGACAGAACCGGATCGCAAAGATTTTACTGACCGCTTCGGGCGGCCCTTTCCGTGGGAAAAAACGTGCAGAGCTTGCGCATGTTACCTTAGAGGATGCCTTAAAACATCCGAATTGGAGCATGGGAAGAAAGATTACCGTAGATTCTGCAACCCTTGTAAACAAAGGCTTAGAGGTAATGGAAGCAAAGTGGCTCTTTGATGTGAAATTAGAGCAGATTCAGGTAGTCGTGCATCCGCAGAGCGTCATCCATTCGATGGTGGAATACGAGGATGGGGCAGTCATCGCACAGCTTGGTACGCCGGATATGCGTCTGCCGATCCAGTATGCACTTTATTATCCGAACCGAAGAAGTTTAAGCGGAAAGCGTTTGAATTTTTACGAATTGGGAAGTCTGACCTTTGAAGAACCGGATATGGAGACATTTCAGGGGTTGTCCCTGGCTATGAAAGCCATGAAGGCAGGCGGCAATATGCCAACGGTATTTAATGCGGCGAATGAACGTGCAGTTGCAATGTTTTTAGAGAAAAAAATCGGATTTTGGAATATTCCCGAAATCATTGAAGCATCTATGGAACACGTTGATTTTAGGGAAAATCCAAGTTTGGAAAAAATACTGAGTACAGAACAGGAAGTATATGAGTATATAGAGAGCAGGTGGAAACCTTGAAAATCATTTTTGCAATATTAATTTTCAGTATCATAATTCTGTTTCATGAGCTGGGACATTTTCTGTTCGCAAAGCGGGCAGGGATCCGTGTCAATGAGTTTTGTATCGGTTTAGGTCCTACGCTGGTTGGATTTACAAAAGGTGAAACCAAGTATTCCATCAAATTGCTGCCTTTTGGCGGTGCCTGCATGATGGAAGGTGAGGACGGAGACAGTAAGGCGGAGGATTCTTTTCAGAGTAAATCGGTTGGGGCAAGAATTTCCGTAGTAGCCGCAGGACCGGTCTTTAATTTCATTATGGCATTTGTCTGCGCTCTGATCTTAGTGGCATGTACCGGATATGACAGACCGGTGATCAGCGGTGTTATGGACGGATATCCTGCACAGGAAGCAGGGATGAAAGAGGGAGATGTGATCAAAAAGCTGAATTCAAAGAAGATACATCTTTACCGGGAAGTCAGCATTTATACCTTTTTCCACGGAGATCAGTCCATTGATGTGGTATATGAGCGTGACGGAAAGACACATGAGACAACGATCACACCGCGCTACGACAAAGAAAATGATCGTTATCTCTTCGGATTCTATGGAAGCGGCGAACGGACAAAAGGCGGTCTGGTCAAGACCCTGCAATACGGTGTATACGAAGTGAAATACTGGATCGCAAGTACCTTAGAAAGCCTTAAAATGCTTGTAACAGGACAGGTGGGGATCAATGAGATGTCGGGACCTGTCGGCATTGTCAAGGGTGTGAGTGATACCTATGAAGCAGGAGCGGCAGTCGGCTGGTTCTCCGTTTTTGTCGGAATGCTCAACTGGACGATCTTATTATCTGCGAACTTAGGTGTAATGAATCTTCTTCCACTTCCGGCATTAGACGGTGGAAGACTGGTATTTTTAATTATAGAAGCAATTCGTGGAAAAGGGGTTGACCCTGAGAAAGAGGGGATGGTCCATTTTATCGGGATATGCCTTTTAATGGCATTGATGGTAGTCATTATGTTTAATGATATACGAAAGCTCTTCTAGGAGGAATGGTATGGATACAAGAGAAGTACGGATCGGAAACCGTGTGATCGGTGGTGGGAATCCGGTTTTGATACAGTCGATGACAAATACAAAGACGGAGGATGTTCAGGCAACCGTGGCACAGATCAAACGTCTGACTGCGGCAGGCTGTGAGATCATCCGGTGTGCAGTGCCTACGATGGAGGCGGCAAAGGCGTTAGGAGAGATCAAGCGTCAGATTGAGATCCCACTGGTGGCCGATATCCATTTTGACTATAAACTGGCAATTGCAGCAATGGAAAACGGTGCGGATAAGATCCGTATCAATCCGGGCAATATCGGTTCAAAAGAGCGGATTCGTGCGGTAGTAGATGTGGCAAAAGAGAGAAATATTCCAATCCGGGTGGGTGTCAACAGCGGTTCTTTAGAAAAAGAACTGGTGGCAAAATATCATGGTGTAACAGCCGAAGGATTAGTGGAGAGTGCGTTAGATAAGGTACATCTCATAGAAGAAAACGGCTATGATAATCTGGTGATCTCTATTAAATCATCCGATGTCATGATGTGTGTACATGCGCATGAGCTGATCGCAAAAAAGACAGATTATCCGCTTCATGTCGGTATCACAGAGGCAGGAACGATCACAAGCGGCAACATCAAGTCTGCGATCGGTCTTGGACTGATCTTAAATCAGGGCATTGGTGATACGATCCGCGTATCCTTAACGGGAGATCCGTTAGAAGAGATCAAGTCTGCAAAGCTGATCCTGCGTACTCTCGGTTTACGGAAAGGCGGCATTGAGGTAGTATCCTGTCCGACCTGCGGCAGAACACAGATCGATCTGATCGCTCTTGCAAACCGTGTGGAAGATATGGTTGCTGATATTCCGTTAGATATCAAGGTTGCAGTCATGGGCTGTGTGGTAAACGGACCGGGGGAAGCAAGAGAGGCAGACATCGGGATTGCAGGAGGAATCGGGGAAGGATTGCTGATCAAACATGGCGAGATCGTACAGAAACTTCCGGAAGAGGAACTCTTAGATGCATTGAGAAACGAACTGTTGAATTGGAGTGAGTAAGATGGCAAATGCCTTTTTAGAGGTCTTTCCTACATTACAACTAAATCACGAAATGAAGGGTCTTTTGTCAGAAGCCACGGTAACAAAAGTGGCTTCTAACCGTAACCGGGATTTTATCCGTGTCTATTTTGACAATACAAGGCTGATCCCGAAAAGAGATATCTGGCGGTTAGAAGAGGATATGAGACAGCAGCTTTTTCCAAATCAGAAGATGCAGATCAAGCTGATGGAACATTACCGCCTTTCCGGCCAGTATACGGCAAAGACACTTTTAGATACCTATAAAGAGAGCATGTTGTGTGAGATCAAAGAATACAGCCTGCTCCTTTATAATATTTTTAGAAAAGCCGAGATCCGCTTTGAAGAAGATATGCAGATGACGTTGATCTTAGAAGATACGTTAATCGCAAGGGAAAGTCAGGACGAGCTGATAGAAGTCTTAGATAAGATCATAAGAGAACGCTGTGGCATCCAGACGAAGTTCGACATTCAGTTCGTGGAGAAAAAAGAGAGCCATTATAAAAAAGATACCGACCATCAGATCGATTTAGAAGTCGAGAGTATCGTAAGGCGTACGGCGGCAGCAAAATCGGAGCATGAGCAGGAACACGCTGAGGACGAAATGCTCGGAGCAGTCGCAAAAGAAAACGAGGCAGATACTTCAAAGGCTCAGAGTCCGAAAGAGCAGAGTGCAAAAGTAGCCAAGACAAAGTCCGCTGCAGATGCGGGAAGCCGGCAGAACGGTAAGAAGGGTGGAGTTAAGAAGCGCGAGTACGGTCTGAAGCGTTCCGACAACCCGGATGTATTCTACGGACGTGATTTCGACGAAGAAGCAGTGACGATCGATACAATACAGGGAGAAGTCGGAGAGGTCGTTATTCGCGGACAGATCATCGATACCGATATGCGGGAACTTCGGAATGGAGAAAAAACGATCGTCAAGATCGTCATTACAGACTTTACGGATACGATCGCAGCTAAGATTTTTGTAAAAAATGAGCAGCGGGATGAATTGATGGAGCATCTGAAAAAAGGTAACTTCATCAAGATCAAAGGTGTTACAACGATGGACAAGTTTGACCATGAGATCGGGCTGTCCTTCTTAGCCGGTATGAAGAAAATCCCTGATTTTACCACGCCAAGATTAGATAACAGCATGGAAAAGAGAGTCGAGCTGCATTGCCATACCAAAATGAGCGATATGGACGGTGTTTCTGATGTAAAAGACATCATAAAAAGGGCAAAATCATGGGGTCATAAAGCAATCGCAATTACTGACCACGGTGCAGTGCAGGCATTTACGGATGCGTATCATTCCGTCAGTCCTGAGGATGATTTTAAGGTCATATATGGAGTAGAGGCATATTTAGTTGACGATTTAAAAGAAATCATTACAAATTCTAAGAACCAGAGTCTGGATGATTCCTATGTGGTATTTGACTTAGAGACCACAGGATTTAGTCCAAACACTTGTAAGATCATAGAGATCGGAGCCGTGAAGGTGGAAAATGGAACGATCACGGAGCGTTTTTCGGAATTTGTCAATCCACAGGTACCGATTCCGTTTAAGATCGAGGAACTGACCGGAATCCGTGACGATATGGTCATGGGGGCGGAAACCATTGAAGAGATTCTGCCGCGTTTTATGGAATTTTGTGAAGGTTGTGTCATGATTGCACACAATGCAGAATTTGATATGAGCTTTATCCGCAAAAATTGTATGGATTTAGATATCCCATGCAATCATACGGTTGGCGATACGGTGGCAATGGCAAGAATCTTACTGCCGACCTTACATCGTTTTAAATTAGATACCGTCGCAAAAGCACTGAAGATTTCATTAGAAAACCATCATCGTGCGGTAGATGATGCAGAATGTACGGCACACATTTTTGTAAAGTTCATTGAAATGTTAAAAGAGCGCCATATCGAGACGCTGAATGATCTGAACAGTCTTGGGGCAACGTCGGTCGATACGGTGAAAAAGCTGCCGACTCATCATGCGATTATCTTAGCACAGAATGAAGTCGGAAGAATCAATCTCTATCGTCTCGTTTCCGAATCGCATCTGACGTATTATGCGAAAAGACCAAGGATTCCAAAGAGTCTTTACCTAAAATATAAAGAGGGACTCTGTATTGGTTCTGCCTGTGAAGCAGGAGAACTGTATCAGGCAATTTTAAACGGAAGACCGCAGGAGGAGATTGCAAGACTGGTCAATTTCTATGATTATCTGGAAATCCAGCCGCTTGGCAACAATATGTTCATGTTAGAGAGTGACAAAGCTCCGGTGGAGACCATAGAGGAACTTCAGGAGATCAACCGTAAAATCTGCCGGTTAGGAGAGGAGTTCCACAAACCGGTGGTCGCAACCTGCGATGTCCACTTTTTAGACCCGCAGGATGAGGTTTATCGGAGGATCATCATGGCAGGCAAAGGCTTTAAGGACTCAGACAATCAGGCACCGTTGTATCTGCGTACTACCGAAGAAATGTTAGCAGAATTTGAGTATCTTGGCAGTGAAAAAGCCAGAGAGGTAGTCATTACAAATCCAAATAAGATTGCGGCGATGTGTGAACGCATTGAGCCGGTGCGTCCTGATAAATGTCCGCCGGTGATCGAGAATTCAGACCAGATGCTGCGTGATATCTGTTATAACAAGGCACATGAGATGTACGGGGAAGAATTGCCGCCGATCGTACAGGAACGTTTAGAAAGAGAATTAAATTCCATTATATCAAACGGCTATGCCGTAATGTATATCATTGCACAGAAGCTGGTGTGGAAATCAAATGAAGACGGCTATCTGGTAGGTTCCCGTGGTTCCGTAGGTTCTTCATTTGCGGCAACCATGTCGGGTATTACCGAGGTCAATCCGTTAAGACCACATTATTATTGTAAAAAATGCCACTACAGTGATTTTGATTCAAAAGAGGTATTAGCCTATGCAGGACGTTCCGGTTGTGATATGCCGGATAAGAACTGTCCGGTCTGCGGCGAGCCGCTGACGAAAGACGGCTTTGATATCCCATTTGAAACCTTCTTGGGATTTAAGGGAAATAAAGAGCCGGATATCGATCTGAACTTTTCCGGTGACTATCAGGGAAAGGCACATCGCTATACAGAGGTTATTTTCGGTGAGGGGCAGACCTTCCGTGCCGGAACGATCGGAACCTTAGCAGATAAGACCGCGTTTGGTTATGCAAAGAATTATTATGAAGAGCGTGGAATTGCAAAGAGAAACTGTGAAATCGACCGGATCGTACAGGGCTGTGTCGGGATCCGCAGGACAACCGGACAGCATCCGGGTGGAATCATCGTACTTCCGGTAGGAGAAGAAATCTATTCCTTCACACCGGTACAGCATCCGGCGAACGATATGGAAACAGATATCATTACGACACACTTTGATTACCACTCGATCGATCACAACTTATTAAAATTAGATATACTCGGACACGATGATCCGACCATGATTCGTATGTTAGAGGATTTAACCGGAATTGATGCACAACAGATCCCTCTTGACGAACCAACGGTCATGTCCCTGTTTTTAAATACCAGTGCATTAGGAGTAGAGCCGGAAGATTTAGGCGGATGTCCGTTAGGTTCACTTGGAATTCCGGAGTTTGGAACCGATTTTGTTATCCAGATGTTAATTGATACAAAACCGCAGAGTTTTTCCGATCTGATCCGTATTTCGGGTCTGTCCCATGGTACGGACGTGTGGTTAGGAAATGCACAGACCCTGATCGAAGAGGGAAAAGCAACGATCTCCACGGCAATCTGCACGCGTGATGATATTATGATCTACCTGATCGGTATGGGCTTAGAGAGTGAGCTTTCCTTTACGATCATGGAGTCTGTCCGAAAAGGAAAAGGCTTAAAGGATGAGTGGATCGAGGAAATGAAGGCACATGATGTGCCGGACTGGTATATCTGGTCCTGTCAGAAGATCAAATACATGTTCCCGAAAGCCCATGCGGCGGCATATGTTATGATGGCATGGAGAATTGCTTATTGTAAAGTATATTATCCGCTTGCCTACTATGCAGCATTTTTCAGTATCCGTGCTACGGCATTCAACTACGAGCTGATGTGCCAGGGAAAAGAAAAACTGAATTATTTTATCAAGGATTACGAAAAGCGAAAAGATACCCTGACAAAAAAGGAGCAGGATACGGTAAAGGATATGCGTATTGTACAGGAGATGTATGCCAGAGGTTTTACTTTCTTACCGTTAGATGTTTATACCGCAAAGGCAAGGTATTTCCAGATCATAGATGGAAAGCTGATGCCGGCACTCAATACCATCGAAGGATTGGGTGATAAGGCGGCAGAAGCCATCGAAGATGCTGCAAAACAGGGAGCATTCCTGTCAAAAGATGATTTCAGACAGAGAACAAAGGTATCTAAGACCGTCATCGATCTGATGAGTGATCTCGGACTCTTAGAAGGACTTCCGGAGACGAACCAGTTATCCTTATTCGATTTTTAAATCAAGATTAAATGAAAATGCGAGGTTGCTTTATGGATACATATAAAGTAAAAAAATTAAATCATCCTATAAATTTAGAAATTGCAGTACCGGGTTCTAAAAGTATTACCAATCGTGCGCTTTTTTTAGCAGCTCTTGGAACCGGAGAGGTGCATTTAAAGGGAGTCCTTTTTTCGGAGGATTCGAGATGTTTTTTAAGCAGCTTAGAATCTCTTGGTTTTTCAGTAGAGATCCGGGAAGAAGAAAAAGAGGTTATCGTAGGCGGCTGTGGAGGCGTGATCCCAAAGAAAGAAGCAGAAATCCATGTGGGAAGTGCCGGAACGGCAGCTCGTTTTCTAACGGCGATGCTGGCACTTTCCGAAGGAGTCTATACCATACAGGCATCGGAGCAGATGAAGCGCAGGCCTATGCGTCCGCTCTTTGAGGCATTAGAGCAGTTAGGGGCAGAATTTACCTATTTAGAAAAAAAAGGATTTCTTCCGGTGCGTGTGCGTGGAAAACGCGGCGGTTTTAAGGAAGCATCGTTAGATATCAGCCGCAGTACCCAGTTTTTAAGTGCATTGCTGATGATGGCACCTGTTTTAGGCGAGGATTTTACAATCCACATTATGAGTGAGAAAAAAGACGGTTCTTATATCAGGATCACAAAAAAGATGATGGAGCAGTTCGGTGTGGAATGTACCTTTGATGGAGATTCTTACCATATAAAAAAGGGACAGAACTATCAAAGAGAAATCTATGAGATTGAGCCGGATGTCTCTGCAGCATGTTATTTTTATGCGATGGCGGCATTGACCGGAGGCAGGACGGTAGTAAAGAATGTCCATAAGGATTCGATGCAGGGAGATCTGCGATTTTTAGAAGTGTTAGAAAAATTAGGCTGTCATGTCACAGATACCGAAGCGGGAATTGAAGTGACAGGAACGAATGACGGACATTATCCGGGAATTACCGTAGATATGAATGATTTTTCAGACCAGACGATGACGCTTGCAGCATTAGCTCCATTTGCGGATTCGCCAACGACCATCCGAAATATCGGACATATCCGTTTACAGGAATCGGACCGGTTATCTGCGATTGCCAAAGAATTAACAAAAATGGGGATTCAGGTAGAAGAAGGGGAAGATTTCTTGGTGATTTATCCGGGTAAGCCACAACCATCACTGGTCAGTACCTATGAGGACCACCGGATGGCAATGGCATTTTCTCTGATCGGTTTAAGAAGCGAAGGAATTGTCATAGACAATCCGCTATGCTGTAAAAAGACATTTGAAGATTATTTTATCCTGTTAGATCGAATCATAAAGGATCACCGTTAAGGCTTACCATTAGTCTTTCACACTGGCATGGAAGGTGTTGAGATTAGCTGCACCGGTTGTCGGCGTATAGAAAATGGTATCATTTTCATTCAGTCTGCGGAAATAGACATAGCGTGAAGTAATATTGATATCCGTATAAATACCCTCAGAAATCACTTCAGAATTTGAACCGTCTGTCTGCATACGGCAAAGGGCAGGATTCTGATTTCTGCAATAGTAGATCGTACTGCCATAGACATTGAAACAGTCCACACGCTCATTTGTTAAGACGGTTTTCTCTTTGGTGTTCAGATTTACTTTTGTTAAGCAGTAATTGTTCGAACAATCCATATAGTAAGCCGTATCACCATCGACGATCGGCATCCAGCAGTCTCCGTCAAAAATCTGGTTAGAACTTTTGGTTTCCGCATTCATGGAGTAGATGTGACGGTCGTTTTCTAATCCGTTGTAATATAAATAGTTGCCATTGGCAGAGCAGGTATAATAAGGCTGATCCTTAACCTGTTCTTTTTCTTTTCCATCAATTTTTACACGGTACATGGTAGTCGCAGTGTCCTTGTCATAGTGCAGATAGTACATATAATTGCCCAAAAGGGAGGCGTACATGGAAGGCTCCGGGTCTAAGATCACACGTCCTTTTCCGTTTTTGCGGTTGATACGGCAAAGGCTGTTATTATTCCAGCGTAAAAAGGAAAAATCACTGTTTTCTGCCTTATTGTTTCTGGCATAGTAAATGTAGTGCTCATCTGCATTGATAAAAGTTGCGGTATCGTTGCTTAATTTTTTGACATCATCTCCATTCAAAGACATGGAGTAAAGGCGGTAATTGTCATCGGGATTTGCAAAATAGACGGTACCGTCATACTCGCAGAACATGCCGCCGTTATAAAGGTTTCCGGCAGTGTTTCCATTGACATAGGTGTCATTAAAACGGGTTTTTGTATGGAAAAAATGTATGAGCCAGATGGCAATGATAAGCAGTACGGCTGCAATCGGAAGAATCCATTTCATCTTTTTACTCATGGTATGTATACTCCTTCTAAAATATATTTAAAATTCATGTAAAAATTATAGTTCATACGATGCTTTTTCGCAAGGAAATCTTGATATCAAAAGCGGGATAGGGTATGATAGAAAAAAATATGACAGGGTGGAAAAAATGAAAGATTTACTGGAAATACGAGAGGAAATAGACCGCATTGACGGTCAGATGATCGAACTCTATGAAAAGCGCATGGAGTGTACCGCACAGGTGGCGGAATATAAGATTTCGACCGGAAAGAAGATTTTTGATAAAGAGCGGGAGCAGGCAAAATTAGAAAAAGCAGAGAGCCTTGCATCGAATACATTTAATAAACGAAGCGTCAGGGAATTGTTTGAACATATCATGTCGATGAGCCGGAAACGTCAATATCAGATTTTAACCGAACAGGGATTGACAAAAAAGCCGGATTTTATCTGTGAGGACAAGCTGGATTTTACCAAGGCAAGAGTGGTTTTTCAGGGTGTGGAAGGAGCGTACAGCGAAGCAGCCATGAAAGAATTCTTTGGCAGTGACACAGACAGTTTTCATGTGGAAACGTGGCGGGATGCGATGGAAGCTATTAAAAACGGAGAAGCGGATTATGCGGTACTTCCGATCGAGAATTCCTCAGCGGGAAGTGTTCGTGAGAACTACGATCTGTTAGTCGAATATGACCACTGCATTGTCGGTGAGCAGATCATAAAAATCGAACATGTGCTGTTAGGACTGCCGGAGGCAGAACTTTCAGATATCGATCAGGTCTATTCCCATCCACAGGCGTTGATGCAGTGCAGTAAGATATTAGAAGAACACCGTGACTGGGAAAAGATCAGCTTAAAGAATACAGCTGTTTCTGCAAAAAAAGTCAAAGAGGATGGAAAGAAGAATCAGGCGGCAATTGCAAGCAAACTGACTGCCGAATTATATGGGCTTAAGATATTAAAAGAAAATCTTTCGAATAATGCAGATAATTATACAAGATTTATCATCGTAACAGGCAAGCATGTCTTTGAAAAAGATGCGAAGAAGGTCAGCATCTGCTTTGAGATCCCGCATCAGAGCGGTTCTCTTTATCAGATGATCTCACATTTTATCTTTAATGGGATCAATATGACAAAGATTGAATCGAGACCGATTCAGGGAAAGAACTGGGAATACCGGTTTTTTATAGATATCGAAGGAAATCTGAATGACGGAGCAGTACAGAATGCATTAAACGGTTTGTCAGAAGAGACAAGCAAGTTAAAAATACTGGGTAATTATTAAGTGAGAAGAGGCGTAATGAAATGAAAAGTGCAGGCGAATTGATATTATACAAAGATTTTAGCGGAACAGATGAAGAAATTTTTTATCCGATGGCATCGATCATTGAGCGGAGCAGACGTGGTGGAATGGATGCAAAAGAGGAACGGCAGAAGTTCTATGAGTGTTTTCATCAGTTGATGGAGGTATCTGCCAGCCACGGTTTTCAGGGGAATCTGTGGCACAATTATCTTACATATCTGTTAATCAGTAATGAAAACGCATACAGCAGAGCCTGTGAGATACGCGGAAATATTGAAGGCAGCATCAATGAGATTGCCCTGCATGATTTTGAGGTTTTCCGTTATTTCTTTGAGTTTGATTTAGAGGACTTAGGGCGCAAACTCGGAGTAGACTGCATTCCGGTACTTTTGCACTATGAGCGATTTGAGGGAAATGGCAAGGTATTTAACAGCAGAATCCGTGACCGTATCTGTGAGCTGAGCGTGAAATTAGAGCAGACACAGAGTGTATCGGAATTTAAGGACTGTGTGACAGAGTTTTACCGGGATTTTGGAGTGGGAAAACTCGGACTGCACAAAGCATTTCGTGTCGAGCATCATGAAAACGGTGCAGAAATCGTACCAATTACCAATATTGCCCATGTTCATTTAGATGATCTTGTCGGTTACGAGCTTGCAAAGAAAAAGCTCGTAGAGAATACAGAGGCTTTTGTAGAGGGCAGGGCGGCAAATAACTGTCTTTTATTCGGAGATGCAGGTACCGGAAAGAGTTCCAGCATTAAGGCGATCATCAATCAGTATTATGATAAAGGTCTTCGTATGATCGAAATTTATAAGCACCAGTTCGGAGACTTACAGAGTGTGATTGCGCAGATCAAAAATCGTAATTACAAATTTATTATCTATATGGATGATCTGTCTTTTGAAGAATTTGAGATTGAATATAAGTATTTAAAGGCAGTCATTGAAGGCGGCTTAGAGAAAAAACCACAGAATGTTTTGATCTATGCAACTTCAAACCGCAGACATCTGATCCGCGAGAATTTCAGCGACAAAGAAGAAGTCAGAGAAGATATGCATACTTCCGATACGGTACAGGAAAAACTTTCCTTAGTATACCGTTTTGGCGTATCGATCTATTTTGGCGCACCAAACAAAAAAGAATTTCAGGAGATTGTGAAAGTTCTAGCAGAGAAGCATGGAATCAGCATGCCGCAGGAGGAACTCCTTTTAGAAGCCAATAAGTGGGAGTTAAGCAACGGCGGGCTGTCAGGAAGGACTGCCCAGCAGTTCATTGACCATCTGCTTGGAACGATGAAATAGTACCTGAGAGGAGAAATACATGAGGATTACAACATTTGCAGCAATCTATGTCGGTTCTTATGAGGTCAGCTTAAAGATCACGGAAATCTCAGCAAAACGCAAGATAAGAGAGATTGATCTGATCAGAAGCAGGATCGGGATCGGCAGAAATATTTATAAACATAAAAAGGTGGAAACAGAAGTGATGGAAGAACTCTGTGAGATTCTTTCAGAATATGAGGAGATTATGAAATCTTACCGGGTAGATGCTTATCGTGCCTATGCAGGAGCTTTTTTAAAGGATGCAGGAAACGTACTTTTTGTCTTAGAGCAGATTCGCATCCGGACAGGACTCAGCTTACAGATTTTAAGCAACTCTGAGCGGAGGTTTATCGGATATCAGTCAGTTGCGGCCAGAGAAGAATTTGATGCTATGACAAAAGAGGGAGCGGCAGTTGTCGATGTCGGCGGCGAGAGCATCCAGATCACACTCTTTTCCGAGGGCGGTGTGGTAACGACGCAGCATCTTGTTCTTGGAACCATGCGTTTGCAGGAACAGCTTGCAGGGATCGGAAATACGGTTGCCCGTTTTGAAAAGCAGATGGAGGAGCTGATCAACAAAGAGATTGAAGTATTTAAGGCGATGTATCTGAAAAAAAGAGAACTGCGTTATCTGATCTTTTTAGGTGATTACAGCTTAGAACTGATGGAGAGTATTCAGGGAAACGGTAAGATTAAGACGGCGAAGACAGAAGTGTTTGCAGAGCATTTAAAGGAGCTGGGCAGACAGAATCCGGAGGACGTGGCGGAGCAGTTAAAGCTATCTACGGTTGACCCGCTGTTAGTGCCGTCCATTGTCATGTACCGCTGCATTGCACAGGAGCTTGGAACCGGCGAAGTCTGGGTTCCGGGAAATAATATCAGTGATGGTATTGCATATCAGTATGCAAGTGAGAATAAATTATTAAAATCCGTACATGATTTTGATAACGACGTATTAAGTGCGGCGACCAACCTGTCGAAACGTTACCACAGCTATTCGCCGCATATTGATGCACTGACAAAAATGTCAACCATGATTTTTCATGCAATTCAGAAAGTACATGGTATGGGAAGCAGAGAACTATTGCTGCTTCAGGTCGCAGCCATCCTGCATGATTGTGGAAAATTTGTCAGTCTTGCCAACGGACCGGACTGTGCCTATGACATCATCATGGCATCAGAGATCATCGGACTGTCCCATTTAGAACGTGAGATCGTGGCAAGTACCGTGCGCTACAACACCAGACCGTTAGACCCCTATGAACGGGTAGCCGATAAAATGGATGTACAAAGCTATATGACAGCAGCGAAGTTAGCTGCCATCCTTCGGGTGTCTAATGCATTAGACCGCAGCCATAAACAGAAATTCAGTACGATCAAAGTCGTATTAAAAAATAAAGAACTTCTCATCACGGTAGAAACAAAAGATGACATTATTTTAGAAAAAGGACTGTTGGCAAATAAATCAGACAGCTTTGAAGCAATCTTTGGGATCAAACCGGTTCTTCGGGAAAAGAGAAAGTTATAAGGAGGAAACAATGGAAGAAAAAAATGTTTTTTTAAGCCCGGAATATTATGAAAACAGGGAATTAAGCTGGCTCAAATTCAACGGCAGAGTCTTAAATGAAGCACGGGATAAATCCATTCCTCTTTTAGAGCGTTTAAAATTTGTCAGTATCACATCCTCAAATCTCGATGAATTTTTCATGGTAAGAGTCGCGTCCTTAAGAGATATGGTGCATGCGGATTACAAAAAAACAGATATTGCGGGAATGACGGCAACAGAGCAGTTAGAAAAGATCAATGTGGCAACCAGAGAACTGGTGGAGCTGCAGTATTCCACCTATAACCGCTCCTTAGTGCCACAGTTAGAGGCGAAGGGCATCCGCATCATCGATGCTTTTGAAGAACTGACCGCAGAGCAGCAGGAATTTGTGGATAAATATTTTGAGGAAACGGTTTATCCGGTGCTTACGCCGATGGCGGTGGATGCTTCCCGTCCGTTTCCGCTGATCCGTAATAAGACCTTGAACATTGCCGCATTTTTATTAAAAAAAGGTGAGAAAAAGAAAGAAGAAAACTATGAATTTGCTACGGTACAGGTGCCGGGAGTACTACCGCGTATCATACCGATCCCGGATGGAGAGAATCACAGTTTTATCCTGTTAGAGCAGATCATTGAAAAAAATATGGAACGGCTTTTCTTAAATTACGATGTAATTTGTGCTTATCCATACCGTATCATGAGAAATGCAGACCTTACCATTGATGAGGACGAAGCAGAGGATTTATTACAGGAAATCCAAAAGCAGTTGAAAAAACGTCAGTGGGGCGAGATCATCCGATTAGAGGTCGAGGATAAGATCGACAAAAAACTGCTTCATTTTTTAAAGGAAGAGTTACAGATTCCAAAGGACGATATCTATAAAATTAACGGACCTCTGGACCTGACATTTTTAATGAAAGTCTATGGTATGGAAGGCTGTGATGATCTGCGTTATGCACCGTACAAACCGCAGAAGGTGCCAAAAATCCCGGCAGGCTGCGACATCTTTGAGGCGATCCGAAAAGAAGATATTCTGTTACATCATCCATACCAGACCTTTGATCCGGTCGTGGATTTTATCCGTCAGGCGGCAGTGGACCCGGATGTACTTGCCATCAAACAGACCCTGTACCGTGTCAGCGGTAATTCGCCGATCATTGCATCTTTGGCATTGGCAGCAGAGAATGGAAAACAGGTATCTGTTTTAGTAGAGTTAAAAGCACGTTTTGATGAAGAGAACAACATTGTCTGGGCGAAAAAATTAGAAAAAGCCGGATGCCATGTCATCTATGGTTTAGTCGGCTTAAAAACTCACAGCAAGATTGCACTGGTGGTAAGAAAAGAAGAAGACGGAATCCGCAGATATGTTCATTTAGGAACCGGAAACTACAATGATTCCACGGCAAAGCTCTATACAGACTGCGGAATGTTTACCTGCTCCGAAGCCATTGGCGAGGATGCTACGGCAGTCTTTAACATGTTGTCAGGTTATTCCGAGCCGTCTACATGGAATAAACTGGTTATTGCACCAATCTGGCTCCGCAAAAAGTTCTTAAGCCTGATCCAGCGTGAGACAAGGAATGCAAGGGCTGGAAGGGAAGCAAGGATCGTAGCAAAAATGAATTCTCTTTGTGATCAGGGAATCATTGTGGCACTTTATGAAGCATCGGCAGTAGGGGTCAAGATCGATTTAGTAGTCCGCGGTATCTGTTGTCTGAAAACGGGAATTCCGGGGATCAGCGAGAATATCCATGTGCGTTCCATTGTCGGAAACTTCTTAGAGCACAGCAGGATCTTCTATTTTTATAATGACGGATTTGAAGATGTCTACATGGGAAGTGCAGACTGGATGCCAAGAAACTTAGATCGCCGTGTAGAAATCCTGTTTCCGGTAGAGGATGAACAGTTGAAAAAACAGGTGATGCACATCTTAGAAGTAGAGCTTGCAGATAACGTCAAAGCCCATATTCTGAATGCCGACGGTCAGTATGTGAAAGTCGATAAACGTGGAAAAGTGTTAGTCAATTCACAGGAGCAGTTCTGTGAGGAAGCAAAAAACAGCTTCGTGGAAGAAAAAGAAGAACACAGAGAACGTGTCTTTATTCCGGCGGAACAGGCAGAGGATGACAGACAGTAGGAGGAACAGGGAATGGAAACAAAGATTTTATTTGCAGACATTGACGGGACACTGCTCAATGACCAAAAGGAGATTCCAAAAGAAAATATGACCGCGATCCAAAAAGCGTTAGATCTTGGCCACTATGTAGTTGTGGCAACCGGCAGACCGTTAGACAGTGCAAAAGCAGTGGCAAAGGATTTAGGACTGATGATGCAGGGATGTTATCTGATTGCCTACAATGGAGCGATTGTCTATGATTGTGGGAATGAAAAGGTCTTAAAAAAAGAATCCCTTCCTCTTTCCTATGTCAAAGAACTGTTTGAACGTGCAAAAAAAGCAGGGCTTTACATCCAGACTTACAAAGGAAATCAGATCATTACAACGCAGGATTCCCCGGAGTTAGAAGCATACCGCAATCATACAAAGCTTTCTTATCAGGTGGTAGAGGATGTATTTGAAGTGTTAGATGAAGAACCGCAAAAGGCAATGCTGATCCATTTGACCGACAAGTCGAAGTTAGAACAGTTCCAGAGGGATAATATGGAGTGGCAGAAAGGAAAATGCATCAGTCTTTTTTCCATGGATACCTATTTAGAATACTGCCCACCGGGAGCAACAAAAGCAGCCGGTGTGGATTTCATATGTGAATACTTAGATGTTCCGCTCAAAAACACCGTCGCAGCCGGTGATGAAAGGAACGATATCCCGATGCTGCAGGAGGCACACATCGGAGTTGCAATGAAAAATGCAAAAGAGGAAGTGAAAGCGTGTGCAGACTATGTGACGCAACGCACGAATAATGAGGCTGGAATCGCAGAAGTAATTGAAAAATTCTTACTATCCGAATCATAACAGATCACGGATAGTAAGAATATCAGATGTCACCTCAAAGCACCCCGGCGGCTTTTTTGATCGGAATGAGAATCTCATCCGGGATCAAAAGGCCGCCTTTTCCTGTGCCTAAATGCAGGTAGGGTTTATTTGCTCCGTGATAATCAGAACCACCGCTGATCAATAGATCATATTCTTTGGCAATCTGACAAAAATTCCGTTCGTCTCCGGGAGAGTTCGCAGAATAGATCGCTTCAATGCCGGTTAAGCCATGTTCCTTAAGTTCTAAGATAAAAGCTTTTAAATGGTCAAAATTCATATGACAGAGTACCGGATGTGCAAAAAATGCAACGCCGCCGGCAAGCCGGATCAACCGGATCGCCTCAAACGGATCAATTTTTTCGCGTGGCACATAGCAGCGGCATCCGTCTCCGAGATACTTCGCAAACACGGTTTCACGGTCTTTGACCATTCCGTGTTCCACCAGATATTTAGCAAAATGAGCACGGGTAATGACGCTTTCGGGATTTTCACGATATAAATCTTTCATCGTGATCGCAAAACCTTCTTTTTGCAAAAGGACCGTCATTTTTTCGTTACGAAGGTCACGGCTGTTGACAAAAGTATGCAGATGCTTTAAAAAATCAGGATTGTTTTCATCAATATAATATCCTAAAATATGCACTTCTTTTCCTTCGTAGTCGGTAGACAGCTCAATCCCCGGGATCAGTTCAATGCCGGCTTCTTTTGCAGCCGGGCGGGCATACTTCAAACCGCCGATGGTATCATGGTCAGTCAGGGCAAAGGCATGAAGCCCCACCTGCTTTGCAAGTGTGACAAGTTCGCACGGTGTGTCCGTGCCATCGGATTCTGTAGAATGTACATGTAGATCGATCATGGAAAAACCTCTTTTCTGGATAGATATTTTCTTCATTTTCTCAAACAATTTCCATTGGGTCAAGTAGAAAGATAAGTGTCTAAACCACCTTGCGAAAAGAGTATCCATATAGTACAATAAAGTTAATATTAACGATAGACTCCAAAGAGAAACATACGGAAAAAACCGTTGAGTGAGGTAGTATTATGGAAGAAAAAGTAATTACAGATGTAGAGCGAAATAACCGGACAGCAATGATAGCATATATCATTGATACGGTGGTAATGTTGACGTTTTGTGTTTTACAGGCAGCGACCGGATTGCAGACATGGCTGTATGTGCTTGGACTGTCCATATTAGGTCTGGTTCCGGCGGGACTGGAACTGGTGTACTGGAAAAAAGACCATAACACACCTATGATCAAGCATTTTGTTGCCATCGGTTTTGCGATTTTTTATAGTGTTGCATTGTTTACGGCAAAAAATAATCTGGTATTTGCATTTGTAATACCTATGATCCTGATCGTCTCCGTATATAATGATGTGCGGTATTCCATTATGATCAATACAGGAACCGTAATTGAAAGCCTGCTAGTGGGAATTATCGGAGCAAAGACCGGAAGATTCGGTTATGCCGGCAGTGATTCTGCGATTATCCAGGTCGTGATCATGATCTTAGTGGGAATCTATTCGATTATGGCAGCAAGAACTGCACAGAGCAATGCAGAGCACAAGGTAGGACGGATCAAAAAAGTGCAAAGCCAGACGGAGGCAGTTTTAAAGAATATGGAGGAACTCTCTGAGACCTTAAAGACAGGAATTGAGGCAACTTACATAGATTTAGAAAAATTAGAGCGTGCATCCGGTGTTACCAAAGAAGCAATGCAGGGCGTTTCCGTGGGAGCAAACGACACAGCATTAGCCGTACAGGATCAGCTTTTACAGACAGAAGAGATCCAAAAGAAAGTAGATGTTGTCAATGATGCGAACGAGCAGATCGTAGACAGTATGCAGCAGACTTTGTCCGTTTTAAAAGACGGAAATCAAGACATGGAGGTACTGGTACAAAAAGTAGAAGTATCAGTAAAAAATGGTGCAGATGTTGCGGAAAAACTCCAGACACTGGATAAATACATGGAGCAGATGAATACGATCGTCGAACTGATCAAAAGCATTGCTTCCCAGACAAGCCTGCTTGCACTGAATGCAAGTATTGAGGCGGCAAGAGCCGGGGAGGCAGGAAAAGGATTTGCGGTAGTGGCAACGGAGATTTCCGGCATGGCATCCCAGACCAATGAAGCAACGGTACATATTACGGAGCTGATCGAAAACGTATCGACTGCCATTACGGAAGTGGTAGAGGTTATTTACCAGATGATCTCCGGTATCAATGAGGAAAAACAGTCCGCAGAGAATACCGCGGGAAGTTTTCAGTCCATCCAGCATAATACCCTTGCAATACAAAGCCAGGTGGAAAATCTGACACACAGTGTAGAGGAGTTAAAAGAGGCAAACCGTGTGATCATGGAGTCCATTCAGACCATTTCCGCCGTTTCAGAGGAAGTGTCTGCCCATGCAGGTGAGACCATGAATGCCGAAGAGGAAAATACAGATACCCTGAAAAAAATCGAAGAGAGAATGAAAGAGTTAGTCAAGACCGTCAGTGAGAAAAATTCTTAGACTGGAGTCTTGTAAAGGAACAGACATAAAAATGTTTCACAAAACAATTGACATCACAGAAGGTCTGTGATATAGTAATGAAGTTGTTAGAAAACAAAGTAGAGTATCCACTCTCACCTTAGCGCAAATGAGCGACTAAGCGTTCATATTTCAGATGACAATGTTTATTTGAGTAATGATTGTGGATAGTCTGCCTATCCACTTTTTTTTCGAGCAAAATCAAATAATAATTTGGAGGTATAAGACCATTAGCGAGTTAATGATCAATGAACAAATCAAAGATAAGGAAGTACGTCTGATTGGTCCGGACGGCGAACAGCTTGGCATCGTGTCATCCAGAGAAGCTTTGAAACGTGCCGAAGAGGCAGAGTTGGATTTGGTGAAGATTGCACCGAAGGCAAAACCACCGGTTTGTAAAATTATTGACTACGGAAAATACAGATACGAACTGGCGAGAAAAGAAAAAGAAGCAAAGAAAAAGCAGAAAACCGTTGAGGTCAAAGAGATTCGTCTGTCTCCAAATATTGAAGCAAACGATTTGAACACGAAAATGAATTCTGCGCGCAAGTTTCTTGCAAAAGGCAATAAAGTAAAGGTTACCCTGCGTTTCAGGGGAAGAGAAATGGCGCATATGAATAGCAGCAAGCACATCTTAGATGACATCGCAAAAGAGTTAGAAGAGGTGGCAGTAGTGGAAAAAGCACCAAAGGTAGAGGGCAGAAGCGTTTCTATGGTGTTGGCAGAGAAAAAATAATACAACTAGGAGGAATATATCATGCCAAAAATGAAGACAAACAGAGCAGCAGCAAAACGTTTTAAAAAGACAGGAAGCGGAAACTTAAAGAGAAATAAAGCATACAGAAGACATATCTTAACCAAGAAGTCTGCAAAGACCAAGAGAAATCTGAGAAAGCAGCCGTTAGTAGATTCTACAAACGTTAAGAATATGAAGAAGATTTTACCATATTTATAAGAATCAGATTAGGAGGAAAAGATCATGGCAAGAGTTAAAGGCGGAATGAACGCAAAGAAAAAACATAATAGAACATTAAAATTAGCAAAAGGATACAGAGGAGCCCGTTCCAAACAGTATCGTGTTGCAAAACAGTCTGTAATGAGAGCATTAACAAGTTCTTATGCAGGTAGAAAAGAGAGAAAACGTCAGTTCAGACAGTTATGGATCGCACGTATCAATGCAGCAGCTCGTATGAACGGAATCTCTTACAGCCAGTTCATGCACGGTTTAAAATTAGCAGGTGTTGAGATGAACCGTAAGATGTTAGCAGAGATGGCAGTCAATGATGCAGAAGGATTTGCAACATTAGCAGAATTAGCAAAAAGTAAAGTAGCTTAATGAAATTTAGGACAACTTCATGTGAAATACAGAAGTTGTCCTTTTTTAAGGAGGAAACGGTATGAGTATTTTAGTGACCGGAGGTGCCGGATTTATCGGAAGCCACACCTGTGTAGAACTTTTAGAAAACGGATATGATGTAGTTGTCGTTGACAACCTGAGCAACTCCTGTGAGAAGTCTTTAGAGCGTGTCAAAGAGATTACCGGAAAAGAGGTTACTTTTTATAAAGGTGACATTTTAGACAGAGATTTTTTAGAGAGCGTTTTTGAAAAAGAGAATATTGCCTCCTGTATTCATTTTGCAGGTTTAAAAGCAGTTGGTGAGTCGGTAGAAAAACCGTGGGAATATTATCACAACAATCTGACCGGAACCCTGATTTTAGTGGATGTATTGAAAAAATATGATGCGAAGAATCTGATTTTTTCATCGTCAGCAACCGTTTATGGAGACCCGGCACAGATTCCGATCACCGAGGAATGTCCGAAGGGTCAGTGTACCAATCCGTATGGCTGGACAAAATCCATGTTAGAGCAGGTTCTGACGGACATTCAAAAGGCAGATCCGGATTGGAATATTGTACTGCTTCGCTACTTTAATCCGATTGGCGCACATGAGAGCGGTTTAATCGGAGAAAATCCAAATGGGATTCCAAACAACCTGATGCCTTATATTACACAGGTTGCAGTAGGAAAATTGAAATCCCTTGGTGTATTTGGCAATGACTATGATACGCCGGATGGAACCGGAGTGCGTGATTTTATCCATGTTATGGATTTAGCAAAAGGTCATGTAAAAGCCTTGAAAAAGTTAGAGGATCATTCAGGACTCAGCATTTACAATTTGGGAACCGGAGTGGGATACAGTGTCTTAGATGTGGTAAAGAATTTTGAAAAAGCAACCGGAATTCAGATTCCATATGAGATCAAGCCTCGCCGTGCCGGAGATATTGCAACCTGCTATTCGGATGCATCCAAAGCAAAAAGAGAGCTTGGCTGGGAAGCAGAATACGGAATTTTAGAAATGTGCCGTGACTCCTGGAACTGGCAGAAAAAGAATCCAAACGGCTATTAGATCGAAAATTGTCGAAATTCATCAAAATGTCTGTTTTGTCGAAAACAGGCATTTTTTTGTTGAAATTTTTATGAAAAATCATAAAATAGTAAATATATGGGGTATGAGAAATTGTAGGGCATTCTAAGAGTTAGTATACAATACAATTCAAATTTCAATTAAGTCTAATTTTTATTAAACAGAATCCCAAGCAAAAAAATAAATACCACGTTGTCATATAAGCGAAACTGACTTTGTGGAAGCGAAAGGTGGTGAAAGAGTTTTGAAAATAATTAAAGGAGGAGGTCATCACGGCAAAGAAAAAATCAAAGAGACTGTTATTTGAAATCCTTGCAGGAGTTATGTGTCTTACTGTTGGTATGATTGGAGGACCGTATGTCAAAGGAATGGTCGGTAAGGTAAAGGAAACGCCTGTTCGCTCAGTGACTTTCCATGCTAATCTGGAAAGGATTGCTGTCATTAATCTGGATACCGGCGTCGAAAAGAAGGGAGAGCAGATTTACTATGCTGCAAAACTGATTGAATACCCGGATGAAAGCTATCAGACTACAAGTTTATAGAAGAAGCAAAAGACGGAATGAAAAAAGATTTGTATGGAGCATATATTATCATACCTTCTACATTTTCAACAGCCGTTGACAGTATTAATGGGACACCTCAAAAAGCGGTATTTGAATATCAGATCAACCCACATTTAGAGGGACAGGACAGAGATAATATGATCTATGAACTTACCGCCTTTCAGGACAGTATCCGAAATAATGTATCATATGTATTTTTAGATGCAATTTTGAAGGAAGTACATAATGTACAGGATGGTTCAATGACAATACTTGCAAATGACGACTCGGAAAGAGAAAATCTGTCAGGTGTTTCGGCAGAAGAATTGATACAGACAGTAGAGTTTACAGAGTTAAAAGAGAACAATGAGGTCATTAGCTACAAATATACTTTTGGATGCTACAAATAATCTTATAAAGCAGATAGTATTCGAGAAAAAGCAGTATAGCCATAAGATGCTGGGATTAGCGTGCTTGGATGCCGTAGAGAATCAATTGGTATCAATTCTCTGGAACCATAAATATTGAAACCGTTTGTCTGCTTTCAAAGAAACCTTGATTTTCTGCGGTTTATGGGATATTAAGAAAGAAAAATGGATGTGTGTTTTCCGGTCTTTTGAATGAAACATTTGAATATCGAAACAGTGGGGTGTTTTGAGACTCTGCTGAATAATAGGCTTTTGCTAAAAGGTATCACTTTTGCGAAAATGTATGATACCTTCCGACAGAAGCCTTTTTATATAAAGATAACTTGACTTCTAAATCTTACTGATGTAATATTTACACGAGTGCAGCAGGAGTTCGAACGATATTTTTTTGTTGTGAAATCTTACACATGTAATAAAAAGGGAGAAGGAATGTATAGTATGATATATTCATCAAAGAGAAATTTTTTTACTCAAAAATCTTACGAATGTAATATTTTTGAGATATAGTGTGCATTGAAAATAGAATATGACCATATCAGCAAAGCAAAATGAATGGAGGTCAATATGAAGAAAGGAAAAAGCAGAAACAAGCGAAAGAAAACAAGAAGCAGGCTCCTATGGATTGTGATTGCTGTTATAGCAATAGCTGCGGTAATTTCTGCAGTATGCGTGGCAGGAATGTTGGCAACAAAGGAAAATGCCTGGAGGACACCGGAAGAACTTCTGGTGGAGTATATGGATCATATTCCAAAACAGGAGTATGAAGAAATGTATGCGATGCTACATATTGAGGCATCGGGAAATGTCAGTCAGGAGGATTTTGTAACTCGAAATTCAGCTATTTATGAAGGTATAGAAGTCCAGAATATGGCTGTCCAGATTATTGCATATGACGAGGAGCAAATGACGGTAACATACCAGGCTTCTTTCGATACAGTTGCAGGAACTATCAGCTTAGAGAATGAAGCACTTTTTCTAAAGGGCGAAGATGGATACAAGTTGGTTTGGGATGATTCACTGATCTTTCCAAATTTAGCTTCTACTGATAAGGTGAGAGTTTCTACTACACAGGCAAACAGGGGAGAAATTCTGGATAGGAATGGACGAGTGCTTGCTGGAAAAGGAACTGCATCTTCGGTTGGAATCGTTCCGGGAAAATTGGAGAACAGGGAGGAAGCAATCGCTAAGATTGCAGAATTACTGGAAACCACGCCGGAAGTGATAGAGAAGAAATTGTCAGCACAGTGGGTAAAAGATGATTCTTTTGTTCCTATAAAAACGATTCCGAGAGTGGAAGAAATTGAGTTAATGTCTTTCAGTCCAGATGAAGAAGTCCTAAAGGAGAATGAAAGGCATGAAAAGTTGCTGGAGATTCCCGGAGTGATGATATCTGATGTTGAAGTGCGTGAATACCCATTAGGGGAAGCAGCTGCACATTTGGTCGGATATGTTCAAAGTGTTACTGCGGAAGATTTAGAGGAACATGCAGGAGAAGGCTATACAGCCAATAGTGTAATCGGCAGAAGTGGAATGGAGGGATTGTTCGAAAGTGAACTCAAAGGCCAGAACGGTTGCAGGATTTATATTGTAAACTCGGAAGGCAAAGAGAAGGAGGAACTTGCTTGCATCCTGGTACAGCATGGACAGGACATCCAGCTTACGATAGATACTGATTTACAGGTTTCCTTGTATGAGCAGTTTAAGGAAGATAAAAGCTGCTCGGTAGCCATGAATCCTTATACTGGAGAGGTATTGGCTTTGGTCAGCACACCAGCCTATGACAATAACGATTTTATTATGGAATTATCGAGTGAGCAGTGGACTGCACTTAACGAGGATGAGAATAAGCCAATGTATAATCGCTTCCGGCAAGTATGGTGTCCGGGGTCTACATTTAAGCCAATTACCGCTGCGGTCGGCTTGGAATCAGGAGCAATCGATCCAATGGAAGATTACGGGAACGTAGGCTTAAGCTGGCAAAAGGATGCATCGTGGGGGTCCTATTATGTAACAACACTCCATGCATATGAACCAGTCATTTTAGAGAATGCCCTGATATATTCCGACAATATTTATTTCGCAAAGGCAGCATTAAAGATTGGATCAGAAGAGATGGAGAGTTCTTTGACTGGACTTGGTTTTAATGAGGAATTGCCATTTGAGATTAAGATGGCAGAGTCGCAGTATTCTAATTCAGAGGGAATTGAAACAGAAATACAGTTAGCTGATAGCGGTTACGGTCAAGGGCAGGTTTTAGTGAATCCGTTACATATGGCTTGTATCTATTCTGCTTTCTGTAACGAGGGAAATGTCATAAAGCCTTATTTGGTATATCAGAATGAAGCAACAGCTGAGTATTGGATTCCGGGTGCCTTTTCTAATGAGACAGCAAGCCGTGTATTGGAAGGAACAAAGAAGGTTGTGAATGATTCTAATGGAACTGGATATGCAGCCCATCGGGATGACATTCTTTTAGCAGGAAAAACAGGTACGGCAGAAATCAAGGCATCGAAGGAGGATACTTCGGGTACGGAATTAGGATGGTTTGCAATTTTTACAGCAGAAGATACGGTAGAACGTCCTATATTGATTATCAGCATGGTAGAAGATGTGAAAGGAAGAGGAGGAAGCGGATATGTTGTTAAGAAAGACAACCGGGTTCTGGAAGAGTGGTTTGGCAGCAATTAGTTTCGTACTGATGCTTAGTGTTTCGGGGTGCAGCGATGCACCCCCGGAAGAAGATACAGTTTCGGAAACAGTAATTGATATTCAGGCTATTCAAGAAGAATCAGAGGAGAATGCAGATGAAATTATAAGTGTCTGCATTAATCTTTATGAGAAAGCAGAAGAAGAAAATAAATTAGCGGATTTGGAAACAATCCGTAGTATTGTAAATCGTCTTGGAGAAAATGGATATCCGGCTGTTGACAGCAGAAATCAAGTTAACATGACTGAGGCAGAGCAGGTACTGGAATTTTGCGAAAAGGTGGATGCACAGGAAGAAGCAGAAATAACGATTCTTGAAGTCAGTTATTTGGGCGGATTTGTAAAATACGATTTGCACACAAAAGATGGAAATGTAGATGTGGTCAGAAGCTATTACAAGTATGAAAACGGAAATATGAAAAGAGAGGTAACAGGAAACTATCAGGCGGAGTATTGGAATTATACAGAAGAAGGTTACCTGATGTTTTCCGGTGTCTGGTTTTCAGAAGAATTATATGTTCTTACATTGAGTGGGGCAGAGGAACATACCGCATTACGAGTACTGCCATTGGATGAAACATATCGGGAGTTGAGTCGGAAATATCTCCGACCAATCGGCTTTGAACAAAATAATATGTTCATTGTAGATTGGAGCGAGGAAGATTTCGGGGATTTGAATTTTTATGATATGTATGACATTCTCTATCCAAAAGTGAATGGTCAATATGTTCCCTATGTTGCTGATGACAACTTATCAGTCAGTGCAGTTTATCAGATTCCAAAAGAGGAATTTGAAAGTGTTATTATGAAATATTTCAACATTGATAGTGAAATGCTACAATCAAAAACCATCTATGATTCAGAGGATTCAACTTATGAATATAAGCCGAGAGGCTTTGAAGAAGTAGAGTACCCCGAATATCCATATTCAGAGGTAGTAGGTTTTACAGAAAACAATGATGGGACAATTACACTTATAGCCAATGTAGTATTCCCTTATGCGGGTGATTCCAAGGTATATGCTCACGAGGTTGTGGTCCGTCCGTTAGAGGATGGAGAGGTACAATATGTATCTAACCGAATTATACCATCTGAAGACAACTGCAGAGAAACTTGGCATACGCCACGGTTGACGTTAGAAGAATGGGAAGAATTGTACGGAGGCGAATAATGGAAGATATGAAATGGCTGTTGAAGAGATGTGGCTTTCCGATTTTGATATTGCTGACTGTGGTAATAGCAGGAATGATCTGTTGGGGACTGCTGCATACGGAAGAAAAGAAAGTGGCAGAGGAAGTATGGGAGCCTCTGGTGGAAATCGAGGACAGTGAAACGGTAACGGAGGAAGAAAACGATACGGAAACTTCCATAGATTCAGCATATTGGTTTATTCCGCAAGCCAGTGATTGTCTTATCTTGGAAGAGGAGAAGGAGCAGCTGCAGAGTACGGTTTTGTCAGCAGCAGAATCGGTCAGAGAAATCTATAAGGATATTGTAATTGCAGATGCACCAAGCTACTCTTCCGGTATTAATGAATTTACCCACGAGCAGAGGAAAGCCGTGGTGGAACAATTGGGCAGAAGTGGTTTGGTAAGTGTTGAAGAAGATACTGCCATGCAAAACCATGAAGTAATCGAAACATTTTATGCAGATTACTTGGATGGACGGGACTCGATGGTTACGGTATTTGAAGTATATAGAGATGGACTGATTGGAGCAGTTACCTTCATTTATCGGAAAGGTGAGCTGCAGACCTATTACATAGGAATTCGGTGGAAGGAAGGCGGTATACCAGAGATACAGGGAACTTCGGTAAGTAATGTGGCTGAGATTAAACTGACCGAAAAAGGATATTTTATCTACGCATATGAATATGTGATTGCACATGCAAGTTTGAGACAGTATTGGAGAATAGAAGCGCTTCCGGAAGACTGTCGGGAATTGACGGAGAAATACATATCAGGACTAAGCTATGTGAATTACAATGTGCTTGTCACAAATTGGGACAGCAGCAATGTAGAGGACATTCTGATGCCTTGTATGTATGAAGATATTTATCGGATTTCTACGGGCGAAAATCTGAAAACTGAAGATTGGAAGATTCCGGCAGAGGAATATGAAAGGATAATGACTACTTATTTTCCGGTATCGGTAGAACAGTTGAAAGAGCATTGCGGGTATGCTGAGGGCAGCAACAGCTATGAATATGAGATGATTTATGCCAGCCCATACCCACCTTTTGGAGAGGTGGTTGACTATACAAAAAATGCGGATGGAACGATTACACTTATCGTAGATGGAGTATGGCCGGATTATAATTCTGATCTCGCTTTTCGGAATACGGTTGTGGTTCTGCCATTTGAAGACGGAACTTTCAGATACCTTTCCAATTCTATAGAACAAATTGAGTTGGAACTGCCACCGATAGCAAGAAAGAAAGGATGATATTATGGCATTAAAGAAAAAAAGCATTCTGCTGATTATGGCATTTCTGATTGGATGCGACCTGTGTGCCTGTGGAAAAGAAGATAGCGTTGTGGGTGAATCTCTTGTGGAAGATACGGAAGAAGTATCTTCCACGGAGGAAACAAAAAGTGCCGAGGAAGAGGCTGCAGAACAATGGGAAAAGGGCTACGACCTTCCAGTAGATGAACAGGAAAGGGAAGAAGCTGAGACTGACTGTAAAAAGCTGATGGAACATTATCTTGATATTTATGAAACTGCAGATAAAGGGATAGCATCCAATGTTGTTTTGGATGATCAAACGGTTCTTGAAATGCAGAAGAAGGTAAAGGACGCAGGATATCCAATTGCTACGATGGTAACGTATTCTAACATGGGGAATTATGAAAGTGTCGATAGTTTTCTTAAAGAATGTATGGAAGGGCAAAGCGGTTCTGTAGTAATTTATGAAATCCACAACGATGGTGGACTGGGCAGAATGAAATTCATTTTTGATGGAACGGATATGTATGTTGTAAGTACAAGAGGAATCTGGAATGCTGACAACGAGCCGGGAATTTCGTACATTTCATATACGAGACTCAAGGAATGGAAATACACGGAAAAAGGATGGTTCTGCTATGAGTTGTGTGTGCCGGAGCCACCGGAAGTCAGTGAAATTGTGGATGGAAGCTGCCTGATTAGAATAAAACCTATGACAGAGGAACAGCGTGAAATGTCTGAACGTTGTGTTCGAGGTCTTGGATATCAGGGAAATAACCTTTTGTGTTCAAACTGGAATATAGAAAATCTGAATGAGTTGGATTATAACGGGATGTTTGAATATCTGTATGGAATGAAATATGGAGAAAAATTTAATTCCGAAGATTATCCAAATGGTATCCCAAAAGAAGAATTCGAAAGTCTGATTATGGAATATCTTCCGATAACAGCAGAGCAGATACGGGATTACGCAGTATTTGATGAGGAAAACCAGACCTATTATTGGGTGCGACTTGGATGCTTTAATTATGCGCCTACCTTCTTTGGGACATCTCTGCCGGAGGTTGTCGACATCAAAGAAAATCAAGATGGAACAGTCACATTAACAGTTGAGGCGGTTTGTGACATGGTCATTTGCGATGATGCAGTCATAACCCATGAACTTACGGTAAGGTTTGCAGAGGATGGCAGTTTTCAGTATTTGGGGAATGAAATCCTAAATGACGGAATTATGCATATACCAGATTACCAATACCGTATTAAAGAATGATTTGATAATACTGGTGTTTTATGGTATTTTTACAGATATGAAGAAAGGAGACTTACATGAAATATATTTATAAAATCACGGGAAAAGTAAGTTTAATACTATATATATTTATGTTGTATCAATTCTGGCATCTATGTCAATATGGTGGCTTGAGAAGGCATATACCGATGTTGGCGTTAGGTATAATAGGATTGGTTGGCACAGTGGTTCTCTGGCTGATTTCGAAAAGGCATAATCAAGAAGTTAATTCAGGAGATAATGGAAATAAGAAACTTTTCTATACGGAAATGATACTCCTTATAGCAGCAACTTTATTCTTTGTTGGACGTATCGTTTATTCTGCAGTTCCGTATCACGGGGCACTGTCTTGGAAACTTGATGAGTGGATGCGTAAAAAAGAAGTAGAACTGGAGCATAATAATCTTTTTGAGGATGGTGTAGAAGGGATTCTGATGGATTTGGATGAAGCATTGCAACTGCCGGAAGAACTCTATATTGCAAATAAATATCAGGTGTCATTTGATGAAAACGGAACGATTCAAAGGATTTATGCATTCATATATGGAAAAAATGAGGCTGGAGAGAAAAAAACGTATCTTATTGATTATGACGCAGACAGCAGTAATGATATGACTGTTTGGATAGATGGTAATGTGAATGGAGAATATAGTGACGATATGCGTTTGTCTCCAATGATTGAAATTTTGAACAATTCAGACTGGACGAGTCAGGTAGAGGTGTGGGCTGAAACATTTGAAGAGCAGCAGATTTATGAAATACTCTATATGGGGCGAAGATCTTTTAGTTCAGAGGAAGGCTTACAATATATTTCGGGAGATGCAGATGGTGATGGAACTGAAACAGGAACCGGCAATTTTACTCAGCTTAGAAGCGGTGGAGAAATCGTTGGGTTTGAGGTATCTTTGCATATTCCTGATTTAAATAGTGTCACACCTGTTCGATATATTATGGAGCCTGAGTACGTCAGTCAACAAGAATTGAAGCAGGAGAATACGATGCAGCAGGTGGAGGATGCTAAAGATACAGAAAGTTGGACTGTGGATCAAAGTGATGGAACTATGTATTTCTTTTTAGATGAAAATAATGGATGGCGTTTGGTGATAACGGATGCAGCTGCCGGAAGCAGATTTTATGTAATGGAAAAGACAATGGATGGTGGTTCTACTTGGGAATGCATAAATGATGATCCGTTCAGTGGACAATTGGGAGTTGCAGAAGGTTTAATATTTTATGATGAGAACTTTGGGGTTGCAGGAATTACAGGCGCATCCCAGTCCTATTCCCGCTTATATGTCACTCGCGATGGCGGAAGGACCTTTGAAGAAATGAAACTTCCAATGGATCTTGTTTCAGAATTACCACAAATCGCTATCGATTGCGGATTTACGGTGGAGGATTTTGATTACCTGAATATGCCTGAAAAAGAGGACGACACATTGACGATAACGGTTACCACAGATGCAGCGGAGAAAGATGGGATTGTATTTCAGTCAACTGATTATGGAGCGACATGGGAATACAAAGGGCTTGTTCAGATAGCGAATTAAGAAAAATCGGGTAAAAGTCAGAGATTGACCTTTACCCGATTCTTTATTTCCAGATATTCATGTCGGACAAGATAGACATGGTTATTTCAGTTGCGTTGCCTCCGGTAGCATCGCTGTCTGCACCAATGTTGGTAGCGAAAAAGTATGTATTATCTACAGTTTCGATATAGCCGATAAACCATCCGTTCACATCTTGGCCATCCACACGTCCGGTTCCGGTCTTTCCGTAGAATGTTCCGGCATCGGAAGAGGAAAGGCAGATGGCATCTTTTACTGCATTGATATTTTCAGGGGAGAAGCCAAGGCTGTTATTCTGCAGCCTGGTTAGAAGTTCGACCTGCTCTATTGGGGAAATCTTCAAGGAAGATTCCATCCAATAAGTGGAGAAATCACCACTTATATTTTCGTTTCCATACCCAATTTCCTCAATATAGTTGGAAATTTTAGCGGCTCCAAGCTGTTCGTCCACAGATTCAAAATACCAATTCACGGAGGAATTCATTGCAGACTGTAAAGTCTGATCCGCATTCCATGCTTCAAATGGATAGGTTTCGCCATTCCATGCAATGAACGAATTTTCTGGTGTAATGATCTCTTCTTCCAATCCGAACAGGGCATCATATATCTTGTAGGTGGAGTTTGGAGCAACTCGTAAGGTGGCATGCTCCATGTCGTGTATGCTCCATGCATCATTTTCTAAATCGTATAAAACAAAGCTGCCTTCGTATTCTCCGAAGTATGTGGAGAGGTCTACATAGGAAATATTCTCAGAAGAAGTTTTCCATTGATAATGGCTGACCTCTGCTGCGTATGTAGATAAAATCGGAGCGAGACCAAGAAGCAGGACAGCGGTCAGCATGAAAGCAGTCATGCCCTTTAGTCTTTTCATAAATGTTGGCTTTTCATAAGAGGCAATATTAATAATTCTCCGTTTCATCTGCTCCATGTTTCCACCAAGGCCGGCGGCAAACGGAAAAGGAGTAAGTGAAACCTTCTCTGCAAAGTTAATCAGTGTATTGCCATAATCTTCGTAAGCATCCTCTTCAAGCATTTTCAAAACGGAAGTGTCACAGGCAACCTCTCTGTCATTACGCATTTCTTTCAGTGCGTACCAGACAAGAGGATTGAACCAATATACTACCCCAGCAAGATTCATCAGATAACTGGCAACAGCATCTTTGTGCTTATAGTGCTGCAGTTCGTGCAACAGCATATATCGCATATCGGATTCGTTGTAATCAGAGATCAGATGAATCGGCAGATAAATACATGGTTTCAAAAGTCCCACAATAATCGGGGATTTCAAAAATGCAGTACTGTAAACAGGGATATTTCTGTGAATTCCCATTTCCTCCAAACATCGATGATATAGTCTGCGTACTTCCGGGTTCTGAAGGGGAAGTCCAGATTTCTCCAAATTGCGTAGGCGGAGTGAGGATTTGATTACTAATATGATCATTGCAAAAATGCCTATAATCCATATCCCCAATAATATGTATCCGGCAATGGATGGTGTTTCGCTATTTACAGAAAGTGCGAAATCATTCATCCAGTCTGTATTTCCGACCGGATGAATTCCCACAGCTTCTCCCATAGCGGTTGCAGTGCCGGAAGCAGGGGAGCTTCTTAAGCTACCAAGCCACGAGAAGATTTGTGGAAATCCGATGAGACGGAACGGTATAAAGGGAACTGCCAGCAACCCAAGGAGCAGGAACCACAGATTATACTGCATCCGGCTGGACAGGTTGTTTTTGAATATCCGCTTGGCTATCAAAAGAATTCCGATGATACCGCTGATAAATACATTGCATATTAAAAAGCGTATCATAAAATTAGCCACGTTAATTTCCTCCTTTTTTTGACCTCTTGGAAAGAAGGGAACGTAGGGTGTCTATTTCTGTTTCAGACAGTCTGTCATTTTCTATATAGGCAGACAGCATGGCAGTGATATCCCCGTCATAGTATCGTTCCAGAAAAGAGTTGCTTTCCTGGCCGATGTATTCGCTTTCTTTCACGACTGGGGTATAAACAAACACTCGGCTCTGTTTTTCATAAGTCAGAACGCCTTTTGTTACGAGACGTTTGATTAAAGTCTGTATCGTCTTAGGACTCCAGCTTGTGGTCTGTAATAATTTATCTGTTATTTCATTGGTACTGATCGGCGCATGTTTCCATACGATTTTCATAACTTCAAATTCAGCTTCAGAAATCTGTGGTAAATCGCTCATTTCAAATTCCTCCTTAAATCTTACGACTGTAATAAATATATTATAGACGTTATTTATGTGGTTGTCAATTTCAGAAAAAACATATTGACTTGAAATCTTACTTGTGTAATAATTGAAATATTACAAGAGTAAGATTTGGAGATGGCAACAAAAAGAAAAGAACCAGAATCACAACGGATTAGCTGGTTCCTTTACTCGTTTGAATTACTTCTTTTATGTATGAGTGCTAAGAGGTATTCAATTGCTGGAAGAATCTCGGCTGCCTCTTGCTCATCACATTCCTGTAGCATCAATAACAGTTTTTGTTTTTTCACCCCATCCGTAGCAGTGTTAGGGTGGAAAATACGGTCTGCAGGAATGTGTAAATAAGCGATGATCTGGCACAATACTTCGAACTTGGGATTACCACGGTCGTTTTCAATATTTAGTATTGTACGCTCATCACAACCTATTTGTTCAGCTAATGCTGCTTGAGATAGATGGGCTTCTTCTCTGGCAGCCCGGACTACCTTCGCAAGATTTTTTACATAGTCATGCATTACAATTCACCTCAGTGCTAGTTTACACTACAGGGTAAATATTATGAATTGAAAGATTTGGGGATAGGGATTATTTTTGAAAAGGAAAATATCAATACCCTCGATGCAAAGGGCGAAGTGTTGCTGACAATTCTTTCCTCACTGGCACAGGACGAGAGCCGATCCATTTCAGAGAACTGCACATGGGGAATCCGCAGAAGGTTTGAGACAGGAAAACACAAAATGAGTACAAAGCGTTTTCTTGGCTACGATACGGATGAAACGGGGAAGCTGGTAATCAACAGGACACAGGAGCCGATTGTAATTCGGTTGTATCAGGAATTCCTGGACGGAAAAACAACCGATTACATCAAGAGGATTTTTGAACGGGAAGGTGTGAAAAACTGGGATGGCGGTACGAAGTGGCAGTCCACAACCTTAATGAGTATGTTGGAAAATGAAAAATACAAGGGTGATGCCTTGTTGCAGAAAAGTTATACGGTGGATTTCCTCACCAAGAAACGTACACAGAACAAAGGGGAAATCCAGATGTTTTATGTGGAGGATGACCATGATGCCATCATTTCAAAGCGGATATGGGAATGTGTACAGCTTGAAATAAAACGCAGGAAAAAGTATCTGGAGGAGCATGGGACAAACTCCTATTCCCACCGGTCGGAAAGCAATCCATTTGCATCCAAGATAATTTGCGGAGACTGTAATAAGGTGTTTGCACGGAAAGGCTGGCGGAGCAGCACGGGCGTTGACCGTAAGGTATGGCAATGCAGTGAACGCTACAAGGTCAAAGGAGTCATGGGATGCGCCAACCGCCACGTAGAGGAAAAAACGCTGATAAAGGCATATCTGATGGCTTGGAATGTGTTGGTGGAAAACCGAGAGGATTTCATGGAGCAGTGGACAGAACAGCTGCAGAGCGAGAACCTATTAGAAGGTTATCGAGCAGAGAAGTTCATAGAATACACCGATGGGGCAGAACCTTTGACGGAGATGGATACGGACTTCATGCTGAAAACGCTGGACCACATCAAGGTTTTTGAGGATGGAACATTGTTGGTGGTCTTCCTGGACGGAACGGAGATTGAATGTAAAAATGAAGAGGAGTAAGAGAAGATGCCGATTGGGAGTTGCGATTCCTGATCGGCTTTTTTTCTTGCTCTTTTTCGGATAGTAAAATGTAGGTGGATGTGGTAAAATATTAGTGCATATTTTAAATGCAAAAGAGGTGAAACAAATGAACCCGTTAGCTTATTTTAGAATATTTAACAATGAAGATTGCCCTTGTGGAAGTGGAAAGAAGTTTAAGGAATGTTGCAAAGGAAAACCCGATCATGAACCTGTGCAGAGTAAAAAGCCTCCAGAAGTACAAATAATGGAGCAGATGAGAAAGTCTATGGTTAAATGCTGTATGCATCCTGACCAAAGCAATTGTAATGGTAAGATTAAAAATGCTCATGCACTGCAAAATAATAAAATCATATCATTACTTGCAGGGACTGAACGCCATGTGTACACTATGGATAAAAAACGGCAACCACTCATTATACCTATTGAGGGCGAAGAACCAGAAGTGATGGTGGAGTTCTCCAGGGTTAGTGCGAACGATGCTACAACAGAAACTTGTTTTTGCGATAGACATGACAATATCGCCTTTGCTGTTATTGAAAAAGGAGCGCCAGATTTTGATGTAAATAGTGAACCAATGAAATTTGTTTATGCATATAAAGCTTTTATTTTTGAATATTATAAGCAGGAAGTTTCACATAAAATTTTTCAGCAATGTTTTAAGAAAAGACCACCTGTTTTTCAACTACCTCAGATGGTTGGCTTATATAGAGTGTCGCAATTACGCTTGAAAGAGTTTAAACCTGTAAAGAGACATTTCGATTCAGAGATAATGGCTGGTACATACAATGGAATAGAAACATGTGTAATTACTATCCCGGAAAGAATTAATTTTGCAAATTATACATTTATAGCACCGGATTATGATTTGAATGGAAAAAGGATAAAGCATACTATAAAAGGTGTCATGCACCGGATTGCAATAACTGCTTTTCCTGAGGATACAAAGTCATACATACTTTTGAGTTGTTTATCTAGTGAGAAGCATATTTACGCTAAGTTTTTTGAACAGATAAATAATGCATCTTTAGAGAAAGTTAAATTTTATTTTTCAATGATATTACCTTTATATTCTGAAAATATGGTATTAAGTCCGGTTCTTTGGAATAAGTGGGATGACGAAATAAAAATGGCGTTTACTTTCTACGCAAATCTAAATGGAAAAATATTCAAAAGGTACAGTATTGCAATAGGAATGGGATTGAGAAACGCAGCAAATAGTAAAGTTCCATTTGATTACAGTAAAAGAGGAAAAATAGATTTGTTTATGAAATAAAAGATTTTATTATTAAGAAACTTTGATAGCATGGATTATACATAAAAATACTTGCAGAAAATAATAGTTGGAAAGGAAAAACATGGATAGAAATACAATTGGAAATGAAATCGAGGCTGAAATAAATGCAAGCTATAGATATAAAAATTTGAGAGAACTTATAGATATACTGCTTTCAGTAATTATTCTGAAAACAGGAAAAAAGGAATTGGTAGGTATTGAAGAAAGACTGTATGTTTCCTTAGGTAAAATTTTTGATGGGGAGACTACTATAAATGACATAAAACTGTGTTTGTCTAATGTCATCAAGATAGAACCTCTTTTGAAAAAAATGATTTTACTTATTGATGAAGATGAATATGATAAGATAGTACAAGAGAATTTGGGTTTAGCACATGTAATTACTCAATTAGGTCTTAATCCAGATAACAAGAAATTGGATCGAAAGCCGGAGGACTATTTGGGCGATGGTAATTATATGGAACATATAGCAAGATCCTATGCATTAAGAAATAGTGAGTCGCACACATATGTAGGTTGGACACGAAGAGAAATATATACCAATTTGGATAGTGTGCTGATAACTTGTTTAAGAGCAGTAGAAATAAATAAAAAGGCATTGCTCAGTAATCTGAAAAAGAAGAGTATTAATAATGAATTGAATATTGAAAATTACTTAAATGAGATTACACAGCAATTAAAAAAAAGAATGTCTAGATTTATTCATATAAGGGGAGAAGAGAATTTTTCTGTATTGGGTAGCTATGTCATCGAATATCAGGATGATACATCTGATTCTAGGAGAAGAAAAGGCACTGTTGAATATTTAAGAGATAATAGTATACCAGAACGAAGGATGATGATATGGGGCGAAGCTGGTATGGGGAAGACTACAACATTAGAATATTTAACATATATGGATGCAAAAAAAAGATTGAAAGATTCAAACTATAATATTCCTGTATTAGTTTTATTGGGAGTTATGACAAAAGCCACGTATACTATAAAACAGTATATATGTGACAAACTTGATATTGGGGTAGATATATGTGAATCTCTTTTAGAAGAAGGAAAAATCAATCTATTTTTGGATGGTTTAAATGAAATACCAGCTGATGCAGGCGGCAATTTAAAAACTTTAAGAATGCGCGAAATAAAGCAATTACTTAGAGATTATCCCAAAACATTTATTATAATTACTAATCGTCCACAAGATACTAGGGATTTTAATAATGTGCCAATTTTTAATTTGATAAAATTATCTAAAGAAGAAATGAGAGATTTTATTAAAAAAAATGTAGATGAAGAAGACGTGAAAGAACTTTTGTTTACCTCAATTAATGGAAATGAGAGATTTGTGCAAATAATAAATACGCCATTAATCTTATCGAGATTAATAGAGATTGTGCGATATAAGAAGGAAATTCCACATAGTGAAGGTGAAATTATCGCTGAATTTTTAAATTGCTTATTGGTAAGAGAAAAAGAAGAAAAACAGGATGCACGATTGGATATAAAGCGAATAATATACCTTTTGAGAATGATTGCATTTGAGAGCCTCGAAAAGAAAGAAGCAAATTCAGGAATGACAGAGTCAGAGGTATTGAAGTATTGTTCTAAAAGTATGGATACATATAGGTTTCAGTATGATGCATTATATGCATTAGATATAGTTTTGCAATTAGGTATATTAGAAAAAAGAGAAGATTTATATGTATTTTCGCATCAGGCATACCAGGATTACTATTATGCTATGGAAGAATTGGCGGTGATACAGTCTTGAAAATAAGAAAAAATCAAATTAGAGATAAGTGTCAATCAGATAAGTATTATGCTTCAATAAAATATATGGCACACAGTTTACGTGGTAAAGATAGAGAAAATTTTATTATTACAGTTTGTGACCTTAATATTTATTTGGGGTGTATATGTGCTTTGACATGTGAAAAAAATGCAACGGTTGAGGAATATATCTGGAAAACTTTAAATAATTATTTTCAGCCAAGAAAAATAAAATTTTATGATAAATCTAGTGGGATATGGAAAGAAAATATAAAAAAACTGAATAGTAAAGATATTACATATTACCTTCTTGCCTGCAATGTGATGGGTAATATGAAAGCAATAAAATGGTATATTTACAATCATGAAGTTGATAAAGCTATTATAATTCAGTTAGCAAAAAATATGAATGAAGAGCAACTGGTAGATTTAATATATACACTTTATAGATCTTCTCAAAATTGGGATAAAATAAGAGGCATTGGTTCTACTAAAAGTTTGTTTTTGTATAAAAATGATTCGAGAATAAAAAAGATTCTTAGTGGGTTATGGTATAAGGATAGAGATGCATTTATACAATTAGCATACGATACAGGTTGGTTGGGAGATTTGGGGAAAAAGGCTCGCAAAGGAAACCGTATTTTTATCGAGTGTTTGGTTGGGGCAAATAAATTGCTGTTAACTATTGAGTTAATAGAAGAAGTCTTATGTGATTTGGAAAGTGATGAGAGTTCATATGATACTTTATTAAAATTAGTTTTAAAGGAAAAAGGTGAGAGAAAACAATTTGCATATATATTGTATATTCAAAAAATAAATAATGGATATATAATGAAGGCTAAAGATTATGTGATTTTGAAAGGTTTAGGAAAGCCATCGCAAAAAATAGTCAATTATTTTATACCTTTTTTCTTAGATTTAGTAAATGGAGATTTTAGAACTAATATCAATCTTTTTGAATTAGGAGATGCATTATCAAATGTTATTGTAAAACCAAATAAGATAACACCCAAAGTTGGATATGCACGTAATAAAAATTTGAATCTAGCATTAAAGACTACTAAAAATATAGATTTGAAAAAAGTGCTATTCTTTTACTTTAATACTACAATGTCCGTCAAAGCAAGTTTGGATGAGTTGTTTAGACTTTTGAATATGTATCATGATGTTCAACCAGGTGAGTTAATTCGAAAACTACAATCATTTCCAATATGGGTAAAGGCAACTGGAATAGAACAAGGTAAAAGTAATAATATAACTACGGAGAACTATCTTAAAATCGAGCCACAAATTGAAGTCGGAAATGTTATTTTAATGTCAATTGTTGACTATGATTATGTTTTAAAAGAATTTGTTGCCAAGCCATATACCGGCTCTATTTTTTAGGAATTAAGATAGTCACAGGAAAGACAGAGGTATGGAAGAAATAGTAGTTATATGTATAAATAGGGGCGATTACTATGATACGTTTATCTCTTTGTCACTTTGTTGAAAAAATATACTAGAATGTGGGGTAAACGCTATCCCCCCTAAGTGGGGTATGAATCTTTTCGCAAAAGGTGACAGTTTCGCTATTTAGTATAAGAAGAAACTTTCACCGCATGTGGAGACAGTCTGCCTTCTGTCGAGAAAAGCCCAATAAATCAAAGGATTTCGCCATTTTGGGAATAAAATAGATGTGTGTTTCTGTTTCCATAGAGTGATGATATAACTGGAGTTTTACCCCAGGGGATAGGCTTTTGGGAATAAGAAATACACATTTTGGTGAAAGGATACTTTTTCGCAAAAGTAAATTTGTGATATGGGGGATAAAATTGTCACCCCACTTTGAACACCTATTGCATACTTTCGCTATGCAGTATAAAATCAAAGTTCAGGGGAATATTGAAACCGTTTGTCTGCTTTCAAAGAAACCTTGATTTTCTGCGGTTTGTAGGATATTAAGGGGAGAAAATGAATGTGTGTTTTCAGGTCTTTTGAATGAAACATTTGAATATTAAAACAGTGGGGTGTTTTGAGACTCTGCTGAATAATAGGCTTTTGCTAAAAGGTATCCAATAGTGTAATCGGCAGAAGTGGAATGGAGGGATTCTTCGAGAGTGAACTGAAAGGCCAGAACGGTTGCAGGATTTACATTGTAAACTCGGAAGGCAAAGAGAAGGAGGAACTGGCTTGTATCTTGGTACAGCATGGGCAGCATGTTCAGCTTACGATAGATGCCGATTTGCAGATTTCCTTGTACGAACAGTTTAAGGAAGATAAAAGCTGCTCGGTGGCCATGAATCCTTATACCGGAGAGGTATTGGCTTTGGTCAGCACACCGGCCTATGACAATAACGATTTTATTATGGGATTGTCCAGTGAACAGTGGACTGCGCTTAACGAGGATGAGAATAAGCTAATGTATAATCGGTTCCGGCAAGTGTGGTGTCCGGGGTCTACATTCAAGCCAATTACCGCTGCGGTCGGCTTGGAATCAGGAACAATCGATCCAATGGAAGATTACAAGGTCAAAGGAGTCATGGGATGTGCCAACCGCCACGTGGAGGAAGAAACGCTGATAAAGGCATATCTGATGGCTTGGAATGCGTTAGTGGAGAATCGAGAGGATTTCATGGAGCAGTGGACGGAACAGCTGCAGAGCGAAAACCTCTTGGAAGGTTATCGGGCAGAGAAGTTCATAGAATATACCGATGGGGCAGAGCCTTTGACGGAGATGGACACGGACTTCATGCTGAAAACGTTGGACCACATCAAGGTCTTTGAGGATGGAACATTGTTGGTAGTGTTCCTGGATGGAACGGAGATTGAATGTAAAAATGAAGAGGAGTAAGAAAAGATGCCGATTGGGAGTTGCAATTCCTGATCGGCTTTTTATCGGCTTTTTTTCTTGCTCTTTCATCTAGTAAAGTGCAGGGATTTGTGGTAATATTATATAAAATACGCTTTATGAAGGAGGTCAGATTTTGAATAATTTTAGGTTTAACTTAAAAGGTCAATTAAATGAAGTGAAGTTGCCTGAATATAAGGCTTTATGGCCTCTTTTTGAAACCATTGTAAACTCTATTCAATCGATTGAAGAGTCAACAAATTCTCAAAATGGCCAGATAACAATTTTAGCTAATCGCTTAGAAGATAGGCAAGTGAATATGGATGGAAATGAAGAGTTAAATCCATTTTATGAATTTCAGGTAATCGATAACGGAGAAGGCTTTAATTCTATTAATTATAACTCGTTTTTGGAGGCGTATTCCAATTTGAAAGTTTCAAAGGGGTGTAAGGGAATAGGTCGCTTTTTATGGCTGAAAGCATTTACTAAGGTTAATATTGAAAGCGTATATTGTGAAAAAAATAGATGGCTAAAAAGAAGATTTGAATTTTCAGCAGATAATGGGATTGAGCCGGAAAAAAATATAGAGGATAGTAGTATCTCGGAATATAAGACTGTTGTTACGCTTTCTAATTTCATATTGAAATATAGGAAAAAGGCACCATTGTCGTTGGAGGCTTTAGCAAAAAAAGTTATAGAGCATTGTTTGCCATACTTTTTGGGGGATAATTGTCCACATATTGTATTGAGGGATAATTTGGGAGAGACTTATGATTTGAACAAATACTTTGACAGTACAATAAAGGATTCGTTACACAGAGATGAATTTGAAAAAGACGGGAATAAATTTTCGTTGTATCATATCAGAATGGCAGAAGGTGCTGTGAAGCACGAATTACATTTTTGTGCCAGTAAACGAGAGGTTAAATCCTATGACTTAAGTCAATATATTACCGATTTGCAAAAAAGAATTGTAACGGATGAGGGGGAAGCGTTTTATTACTTAGGATATCTGACTGGAGAATATTTGGATAGAAACGTAAACCTTAACAGAACGGCTTTTGATTTTGAAGAAGAGGATACACTTTTTGCGAGTGTATCAGAAAGAGAACTCATTGAAATTGCAAAAGAGTATATTTTGGCTTATTTAATTGATGATTTAAAAAAGATAAAGGATGCAAAAAGAGACTTTATTGATTCATACGTTCAGAAAGAAAAGCCTCAATATCGTTATTTATTAAATAGAAAACCAGAATTGTATGATCAGATTCCTGCTAATTTAAGTAAAGAAAAATTGGAATTAGAATTACATTCTGCCACACAAAAATGGGAGACTGAAATTCATTCTCAAGGCAGAGAGATAGAAAAGAAGGTAAAAGACAGTAAATTTGACAGAGAAAACTTTAGTAAAATATTCAATGAATATTGCAGTTCAATTACTGAAATTAGTAAATCAAGTTTGTCAGAATATGTTATTAGACGAAAAGCAATATTGGATTTATTAGAAAAGGCAATAGAAATTCAAGAGGATAACCGGTATTGCTCAGAAGAAACTTTGCATTCTATTATTTGCCCAATGCGGTATACGTCTGATGAAATTGAGTTTGAGGAGATGAATCTCTGGATTATAGATGATAGGTTAGCATATCATACCTTTTTGGCATCTGATAAGTTGATGAAGTCATTACCAGTATTAGATACGTCGGTCGAAAAGCGTATGGACATTGCTGTTTTTGATCAAGCATTTTCATTTTCTGATAATCAGGATTTTTTTAATTCAATATCTATTGTTGAATTTAAAAAGCCGAATAGAAATGATTTAAAAGATGATGATAAAAATCCGATTAATCAAGTGCTTGGATATGTTAAAAACATAAAAGAGGGAAAAGCAAAACGTCCAAATGGCAGACCATTTGTAAATGTAAGTAATACAGCTTTTTATTGTTATGTGATTGCTGACTTGACAGATTCCATGAGAGAGGATGCAGTAAATGCTGGTCTTATATTGACTCCGGATGGAGATGGTTATTTTGGATATAATCAGACAAGAGGTGCTTATATTGAAGTAATATCTTATGATAAATTAGTAAGAGATGCTAAACAGAGGAATCAAATTCTTTTTGACAAATTGTTTAATCCGAAAGTAAATGAGGTTTTAAATTCCAAGTTGTTAAACGAATAGGGTTAATGTATAGTCATGGTGCCAATTAGACATTTCTAATTGGCACTACCCATTTAAAAGAAAAAGAACATTTAGAAGGCGGAAGAATTGAAGGTGAAAATATCAAAGCAAAGTTGCAGACAGGAGAGTTTGGTTTAGATATGGCAGAGTATATGGGCGAATATAAAATAATAAGAAGGATGGATGGTGGTGGAAATGCCAACGTTTTTGTTGCGGAGAATGCAAGAGGTGAAGAGGTCGCGATCAAAATTCTTCGAGAAGAAAGTGGTAACGGAAAAAAGGCGGTAAAAAGGAATAGAAAAAAGAGAATACGTTTTAAGATTGAGACGGAGATGGTAGTTGGGATTCAAGATGAAATTAAAGGGGTTATTCCTATTTTTTCTTACGGATTACCTGATGAAAAAACAAAAAAATATTGGTACGCAATGCCAATTGCTATACCCCTTGAAGATAAATTGAAGGAAGTGAAAAGTCTTGAAGATAAAGTGAATTGTGTTTTGGAACTGGCAAGAACTTTGGAAGCGTTACATAAAAAAGATATTGTTCATCGAGATATAAAACCGAAAAATATATACTTTTACAATGGTAAGTATTGTCTTGGAGATTTTGGCTTAGTTGACTATCCTGAAAAGAGAGATTTGACGTCGCTTCAAGAAGCAGTTGGTCCAAAGGCTACAATGGCTCCTGAAATGAGATATAATGCAAAAAATGCTGATGGTAAAAAGGCAGATGTGTATTCTCTTGCAAAAACATTATGGATTGTATTGACTGGAGTAGATCATGGATTTGAAGGTAGATATGAAGAAGATGATGCGATAATTGGACTGCGTAATGACAAGAGGTATAAAAAGGAACATTTAGTGGAATTGGAAGAACTATTAAAGCAGGCAACAGAGTACGATCCGTCATTGAGACCTAGTATGGAAACTTTTGTGACAACACTTGAAAAATGGTTAGAGGTAGTAAGCAATTTTCAAAAGAGCAATTATAGTGAGTGGAAATATTTACAGAATAGGCTGTTTCCTAAAACAGTACCATTACATGCTGAGTGGAGAGATATAGATTCTATTATAAAAATTTTAAATGATATAGGAAGTATGCCTGGACTAAATCATATGTTTTTGCCAACTGGAGGGGGACAGGATGTAGAATCGGCAAAATACGCAAACGAAGAAGGATGTATCTGTTTGGTAGCTGGAGGTTGTAACTACATATTTAAACCGTATAGGTTGGAATTAGAAAATTACGGGAAAAGAGATTATAGATGGGGTTATTTTAGATTACAATTAGAACCAATAGAACCTATTTCTAATGCGATATATGAGGATTGTCGTGAGTCATTGATAGAAGATTTTCCGGGACATTATATAGAGAGCAATCTGGCAAGTTATGGAAGATATGATGATGGAACAGAGTTTCCTAAAGGACACAGACAAGTCGACAGATTTTTGAATGGCTCGTTTGTTATCTTTTCAAAACAATCTGTATATAATCACATCTCTGGAACTTATGATGCAAGGCATAATAAAATGAGCAGTATGGAATTTCGACATTATATTGGAACTATGAGACAATCATATTATATGATGAAAGATTTTACTAAATTTTCAAGCATTTACCAGAAGAATCCATTTAGTATTAAAGAAGAAAAAGAGGATGTAGAAATCCATAGGAGAATAGAAGAAAGTTGTAAGTTTGACAAATTTATCGAAGAAAATTGGAATAAATGGTGCTTAAAAGATATTTGTGATGAAAATAATAATAAAAATGATGGTAAGTTGGAATTTGCTATTATGTTTCATATAAATGGTGGAACTTTTGGTGCAAGAAAATATGTGGCGGAGACAGGATATATTTGTGAAGAAGATGTTATACCATATCCGGTAAGCAAGGATGGGAAATATTTATTTACAGATTTTAACGGAGCAGTTAAGGCTATTGTTGAAATGAAAGATTATATAAAAAAAATATGCAGTGAATCAGGGATAGTATGGCAGGAAATGGGTATTTATTTTACAATAAAACTGTTTCGGATAAAATCTCCATCACATATATTTACTGAAGAAGAAATTAAAGAAGTATTAAGAGCAGGAAATGACTTTAGGAATAACCGATTGGTTATTGATGAAGAAGGATATGCCCAGTTAATAGATAGTGATTTACATTATGAATGTTATCGATATCCAGTGTCTCAAGAGAGTTATGATGCTCGAAATAATTATGTTGGACAATACGCGAATTTGGATGATGTAGGTGAAATCTATCTGGCTATGCTTGATGGTTGGTTACATCACTTGCGTACAGGGCAAAGGTATGACGTTGATTATTATGATCAATGTGAAGATGCGGAAAAGATGTTAGCAGAAATAAAGCAATACTATCAATAGTGCGTGGGGTAAAATTTATCCCCCTAGGTGGAGTATGAACCTTTTCGCAAAAGGCAACAGTTTCGCTATTTAGTATAAGAAGTAACTTTCACTGCATGTTGAAACAGTGGCTCTGCTGACGAGAAAAGCCCCGTAAATCAAAGGTTTCCGCCGATTTGGGGCAAAAATGGATGTGTGTTTCAGTTTCCGCAGAATGGGTATGAGGGAATTGATTTACCCCAGGGATAAGATTTTCGGAATTATCAGTATACATTTTGGCAAAAGGAATACTTTTTCGCAAAAGAGAAGGAAGATGACGATATGAGAAGAAGAAAAGAAGAGTATAAGCAAAATAATTTCAATGGAAATGTGAATTTTACAGGAAAAACTCAAATTGCAGCAGGAGATATTATCAATAATATCTCGGAAGAGAAGCAAAAGACGGCAAATTATGATCCAGAACCAAAATGGCGTAGTCCATTTACTTTAGCTGTTTTAACATGGATTAGCACTATTATTGCAATTGTAGGAATATTTCCGTTTGCCAAAATAGTAAAAAGTATAGTTTGCTTTTTTAGAGGGATGAATGGAAATACAATAAGTTTAGATATGCAGAAATATTCTATTATTTTTATAATATTTGTATTTTTATTTTTAATCTTTTTTACACTTAGAAGAATTGCTAAAAAGCAAACGAGACATCCTTTGTTTTTCAATTTTGCAATTAGTGGTTATGGGAATAGATTGACCATAGAGAAAATACATATTGAAGGATGCCCTCAATGTGGGGGCAAAATGAAATATTATAATAAACCAGTGGAATGGAGAGAAATTCTTCGTAGTGATGGAAGCACGAAACGTGAAGTGACAAAAAGAATACCTGTGTTAGAATGTAAGCGAAATGCAGAACATTGGTATGCAGTTGATCCTGCCGAGGACAGGGTAAAGTAGTAACATTAAAAGGAATTTTCAAATGGTTAAGGTATTTACCCCACCCTTAAGTTAATAGTGTCACTTTCGCTATGCAGTATAAAATCAAAGTTCAGGGGAATGTGGAGAGGATAAGATTTATAAAGAAGTTCGAAAGAATGCGAAAGATAAAGCTGATTTGGCAGAATCAACTTTAAAGAAGGTAAAAAAGGAGACAAAAGATGTAATGGGAAAACAATTTAAGAAACTACAGAAAAAGATATATAAAGCAGATGAAGAACTATTTTGGGACAGTATTTTGGACTTTTTTAAAAAAGAGAATCTATATGTTGCAGAAAATACAATTTTATGGAAGAGAGCAAAAAAATCAACCATAAAACAACTTAGAAAGTCTGTTAGAGAGGATATTATAATGAATGGAGGATGTCCTACATAGGAAAAACAAACATATGAATACATTTTTTAGGCAAAAGCTAACAAATAAAACGATTGATTTGTTAGAAAAAGTAGAAGATAGAAAAACAAGGGAAGAAGAGGAAGATTGTTTAATTTTAGAGTCACCGACTATTTTGGCTATAATAAGTCTGCCTGCGTTAATTATACTAGGAATTATAGTTCCGATCATTGCCATCCGAGAGGGGGACTATATATGGGGAATAATAGGTATGATCATATTTGGTGGAATGTGCAGTTGGCTGACAGGATATTCCTTATTTTGGAAAGTTGTGATAGATCATGAAAAGGTCGAATATCATAGTTTATTTTTTGGAATAGGGAGAAACTATCCGCTAAAGGATATCACAAGGGTATGTTATAATGAAATTGAAGAAATAGAGGTATATAAGGGAAAACGTAGGGTTTTTAAGGTATCTAGTGGTACTTATGGAATGGATGAATTGGTAGAGTGGTTTAGAGAGGAAGGGGTTTTAGTAGAGGATAATACTCCTAGAGAAGAATGTTATAAAATAATGTGGCATACAGAAGAGGCATGGATTGTTATAATTGTAGTAAATGTAATGGGAGTAACTCCGGGGATAGGGTTTATCTTATATTGTATGTACAAAAATATTTCTTTACAAACTACAGGCGAAATACTGGAGACCATTGTATACTCTATACTAGTAATAGATGCTTTGATATTAGAGTGGTTATTGACTATCCGTGAAAAAGTTTTTTATCTAAAATATCAGGATGGAAAATATAGTTATCATCAGTTGTTTCATAAAGAAAAAACATTTGAATTAGATGAAAGAATTACTTATAAAGCAAGGGAAGATGGAATTGTTATATATCAAGATAATAAACGATTATTTTTAACTTCTCATGGTTATACAAATGCAGAGTTCTTTGGCAGAACTTTATTAGAAAAAAATATCAAATGTATCAAGGGAGAGCAGTATATGGAAAAATATAGGGATAAGGGTCAGGAAGAGATATGAAAAAACTTTTAAATGTAATAAAGAAAATAATATGTGTGTTTGGTGGGATTATTTTGATCCTGGTTATACAGATAAGTATTTGTATTTGGAGACATCATGGAAGAGGAATTGAAAAAAGGAGAAAGTGCAGAGGCACTGACCGTAGAAGGACAGAAACCGGACGCGGTGATTCCCTATGAAGAGAACGGAAAGAAGTGGTATTTTTGGTATTTTACAGATCTGCAGAGTGATAAAGAAGGAAATGAGTTAGAGTATACGTTAAAGCAGTAGAAAAACGGGAGAAGCATATGAATACATTTTTTAGGCAAAAGCTAACAAATAAAACGATTGACCTGTTAGAAAAAGTAGAAGATAAAAAAGCAAGGGAAGAAGAGGAGGAAGATTGCCTGGTAGTTGATGCTCCTACAGTATATGCAATCATAGGCTTACCAACCTTGATCATCTTAGGAATTATACTTCCAATCCTTGCTATACGGGAGGGGGAGTATTTATGGGGCATAATAGGTATAATCATGTTTGGTGGAATGGGAGGTTAGTTAAGCGGATTTGCTTTATTTTAGAAAGTTATAATAAATCATGAAAAGGTAGAATTCCATAGTTCTATTTTTGGAATAGGAAGAAGTTATCCGCTAAAAGATATCACGAAGGTATGTTATGACGAAGTTAAATCCTTAAAAGTTTATAAGGGAAATCATAGGGTGTTTAGAGTGTATAGTGGTACATATGGAAGTGATGACTTGGTGGAATGGTTTGCAGAGGAAGGAATTGTGGTAGAGGATCATACTCCAAAAGAGGAATGTTATAAAGTAATGCCACATCCGGTACATACATGGGAATTAATGGGATTAAATATATTCATAGTAATTCCTGGCAATATATGCGTGTTGTATCTTATGTATAGAGACTTCCATCTTGAAAGTGTAAAGGATATAGTGGTAACAGTTGGAATTATCGTTTGCATGATAGGATTTAGCATAGCAATTTTCATTGGATGCTGTTATGAGGCATTTTACTATTTGAAATATCAGAATGAAGAGTATAGCTATTATCTACCGTTTCATAAAGAAAAAAAGTTTGAGTTAGATGAAAAAATCACATATAAAGCAGATGAAAATGTGATTACGGTATATCGCAATAGGAAGAAATTGTTTGAAGTGTACCATGCTTCTGAAAATATTGAATTTTTTGGAAGTACTTTGTTGGAAAAAGATATTCAATGTATTCAGGGTGAAAAGTATATGGAGAAATATCGAAAGAAAGATGTAGAGGAAGAGATATGAAAAAACTTTTAAATGTAATAAAGAAAATAATATGTGTGTTTGGTGGGATTATTTTGATCCTGGTTATACAGGCAAGTATTTCATCCATTTTACGTCTGATTAATCCAACAGAAGAAGATCCAGAAGAAAAGAAAGAATTGGAAGTAGAGGCTGTATATACGGGAGGGGGGACATTTAGTCTAAATACAGAAGAAGAACGGCTGAAGGGAAAAAAATTTTATCCAACCATACAGGAAGCCGTTGCGGGTTCTGCGATAGGGAATGAGCAAGGAGAGGAGTATCAAAAAGGTATAGATCATGTCATTGCAACTTTTGAAAATAGTAATTATGTAATTATGCTATGTCAGTCATGCAAAGGAAATAGTGAGGTTTGTAGGGCGTGGGTCAAATTAAAAAAAGAGAAAATAGATGGTAAAGACCGATATGCCTTTCTGGAAACACATCCGGTTACGATGTTTAGAAAGAACCGGTCCACAAAGTATAGTGAGTATGATATGGTAGGTTATGATTTATGGACCGGGGATTATTATATGCAGGATCTTAGTGCCTATTCCAAAGAAAAAAGGTTCGCAAGCGGTGATGTGATGAAATATGGTTTAAGAGGGGATGAGAGCATAAATAAGCTGAGTGTGGAAGGGCAGAAACCGGATGGAATCGTAGAATATAAAAATTTCGGTGAGGTCTGGTATTTTTGGTATTATACAGATTTAAAAAGCAAGAAAAAAGGTACTGAATTGAACTATACATTAGGGGGAAAAGACAATGAATAAGAGTAAGGGAAAAAAGGCAGGAAAAATATGTGAAAATATCTTATTCGTGATTGGAATTTTAGGGATAGTCATTTTATATTGGTATGACAGGTCCATCACTTTAGACCCCAACATAAAAGAATCTTATACCGGTGAATACCCTCGTTATGTTAGTGAGGTTAACGAAGATGATATACCCGATGAAGAGTATTATCCAACCATGGAAGAAGCCCTACAAAAGGCAGATGTCTATTATGATGAGTATGAACCGTATCAGAAAAATATAGATCATCTTTTAGTTGATATGGAGAATGATCAGTACAGATTCATCTATTATCAATCTATTCAAAAGAAAAAAAGTGTGAATACATTTGCAACTTTTAAGATACGGGAAGTTGACGGCAAAAAACAGTATGCTTTTTTACGTTCTTATGTAAGGGACTCTGAAAAATTTTATAAAGGAATAGGAGATGCTGATAAGAATACAAAGGCACAGTTAGCAAGAAGTGACTATATGCAGCACTATGGAATTGACAAAAATGCAAGATTTGTATTTGGGGACATCATGGAAGAGGAATTGAAAAAAGGAGAAAGTGCAGAGGCACTGACCGTAGAAGGACAGAAACCGGACGCGGTGATTCCCTATGAAGAGAACGGAAAGAAATGGTATTTTTGGTATTTTACAGATCTGCAGAGTGATAAAGAGGGAAATAAATTAGAGTATACGTTAAAGCAGTAGCAAAACGGGAGAAATATATGAAGAAAAAATTTTGGAGAAAAGTTAGAGATAAAATAGAGGATTTTTTGGATGTGATAGATGATAAGAGTCCGGCAACCGTTGAAGATGAAGATCGTCTGGTAGCATCCGCACCTACTTTTTTAGCATTCATTGGTGCACCTATATTTCTTTTGGGGATCGTGTTTCTCACGAAGTGTATTCCGAAAAGGGAGTATTATGTGGCAGGCGTAGTTACTATTTTTATGATAATACCGGGATTTTTGTTAACAGGATATGCCTTATTTTGGAGAGTGATAGTGGATCATGAGAAAGTCAGATACCATAGTCTGTTTTTTGGTATAGGAAGAAGTTATCCGTTAAAAGCAATCACAAGGGTATGCCGCGATGAGGTGTACTGTTTAAACATCTATAAGGGAAAGCGTAAAGTTATTACGGTTGATGACGAAATAGAAGGAATTCCGTATCTGATGAAGTGGTTTGCGAATGAAGGTATTTTAGTAGAAGATTTAAAACCGGGACCGGAGTATTATAAAGTAATGGAGTATCCGATCCATAATTGGCTGATGAGTGCATTTGAAGCATTTCTGGCACTTCCCCTTTTGGGATTATGGATATATCTTTTATATAAAGATGGAGAGATACAAGGGGGAATGGAGATATTAGGAGTGATATTAGCTACAATATTATTAGTAGGAATAAATATCATAATGATCCTGGGAATTATATATAACAAAGTGTTTTATTTAAAATATCAAAATGGTATCTACCGTTATAAAAAATTATTTCATGAAGAAGAAATATTAAAATTAGATAAAACACTCAGCTATAAAGTGGATTGGGATGAGGGAAATATCATTCTATATCGCGACCGGAAGAGACTTTTTACGCTTCATAAAGGAATGGCAAATGTCCGGCAATTTGTAGTAGACACATTATTAGAGTCGGATATTCCATGCATTGAAGGTGAGAAATATTTAGAAACATTCTGGAGAAAAAAACTATGAAAAAATAAATAAGAGATACAGCAGCTATAATTTTCCAAAAAACAGCACATACTCATACCAAACAATAGTTTAGTGAGGGTATGTGCCATGAAAACATTTCAGGAATTATATCAGGATATTTTAGAGCAGGAGATAGGCAAGGGAAGAAAAATAACAGGTGACTACAATCCTGTGCATATGGATTGTCTGTTGCATCCGGAACAGTATGCGCCGGTGATTGCGGCAGAAAGCTGTGTGTCCTGCGAGGATGAGCGGGCATGCATGAATAGCTGCGTTTTTGATGCGATTGAGGGGAAAAACGGTGAGATTCATATTAACGCAGAAAAATGCACCGGTTGTGGAGAATGTATAGATGTTTGCAAATTAGAGCGTATTACAGCGAATAAAGATGTACTTCCGGTCATACAGGCGGTCAGAAGCGGGAAAAAAGATGTCTATGTGCTGATTGCACCGGCATTTACGGGACAGTTTGGCGAAAAAGCAACACCGGGGCGGCTGCGGACAGCTTTTAAAGCTATTGGATTTAAAGGAATGGTAGAGGTTGCCGTTTTTGCAGATATTTTAACATTAAAAGAGGCACTGGAATTTGAACACCATGTACAAAAGAAAGAGGATTTCCAACTGACAAGCTGCTGTTGTCCCGTGTGGATTACCATGATCAGAAAAATTTATTCAGAACTGGTGCCACATGTGCCGGGAGCAGTATCGCCCATGATTGCAGCCGGAAGAGTAGTCAAAGAATTGTATCCGGATGCAATGACCGTATTTGTAGGACCTTGTATGGCAAAGAAAAAAGAAGCCAGAGAAGAGGATATTGCAGATGCGGTGGATTATGTGCTGACCTTTCAGGAGGTACAGGATATTTTTGATGCAGCGGGAATTCAACCGGAGCTTTTAAGTGAAGATGAAAAAGAGCATTCTTCCAGGGCAGGGCGGATTTATGCAAGAACAGGCGGTGTTTCAGAAGCAGTGAAAAAGACCGTGGAGCAGATAGACCCTGATAAAAAAATCCCGGTAATTCCGGAACAGGCAGATGGTGTTCCGGCATGTAAAAAACTGATAGAACGGATACAAAAAGGCGAGACAGAAGCTAACTTTTTTGAGGGAATGGCATGCAACGGTGGATGTGTCGGTGGACCAAAAATCATCATCAAAAAAGAAGAAGGAAAAGAGCGGGTAGATGCCTACGGAGACGAAGCACAATATAGGACACCATTGGAAAATCCTTTTGTGTTAGAATTGTTAGAACGGCTCGGTTATGATTCCGTAGAAAATTTTTTAGAAAACAGCAAAATTTTAACCAGAGATTTTGGAGAGTAACAGCTCTCCATTTTTTTTAAACTATTTTTTCGTCATTTTTCACATTGACAGATGCAGGTCTGTATTTTATAATCAAAAACACTCAAGGGAGATTTCTACTCCTTTGGATTTTATCCCAATCAAAATTTTCTTATCAAAATCAAATTAGAATCAAATTATTCCAACAGATCAAAAAAATCAGGGAGGCATAATGTATGAGAACATTAATTGAAGAACACGGTGGCGCGATTGCAACAGCAGCAATTGTAATCATTATTATTGCAGCGATTGTAGCATTAGGACAGACCGGACATTTGCAGACCGTATTTACCGCATTGATTGATACATTTACACAGAAAGCACAGGAGGCAGCAAATTTTTAGAGAAAATTCATAGGAGAATCGTATGAGAGAACAGTTATCGCTGTCAGATATCCAGTATGGTCCGTTTCTGCCCTTTTTGCGGAAAAAGGATGTTACGGATATTGATTATAATGGCAGAGAATTGTGGATCAGGGATATCCACAACATCAGGCACAAAGTAACGGATGAAAAGATCAGACAGCGCTTAAATGAAGAATTTATTCAGTCTTTTGCCACGAATGTTGCAAATTTAGTCGGCAAAAATTTAACACCGACAGATAATGTCATAGAGGCAGAGACAGAAGAACTGCGGATCACTGTGATACATGAATCTGTTGCATCGACCGGCACCTGTATCTGTATCAGAAAAACACCTCCGGTACAGAGAATTACACCGAAAAAAGCGTTAGAAGAACATTATTGTGAAGAAAAAGTATTGCATTTATTGGCAAATTGCGTCAAAGCAAAGTTAAATATGGTCTTTTGTGGAGAACCGGGAGTCGGGAAAACGGAATGTGCCAAATTTTTGACGGCATTTATTCCACCGGAGCAGAAAGTGATCACCGTAGAGGACACCAAAGAGGTACATTATCGGGAGATCAATCCGGAAAAGGACTGTGTAGAGCTTAAAGTGAATGAGTATTTTTCTTATAATGACGCAATGACAGAGGTGCTTCGCATGACACCGAACCGTGTCATGTTATCAGAAGCACGTTCCACGGAAGTAAAGCAGTTAGTAGAGTGCTGGACTACCGGAATTACGGGATTTACGACACTTCATACGGATGATGTGAGGAAGATCCCGGATCGTATTTTAAATATGATGCCAAGCCGTCAGGATGCAGAGAGATTAGAAAATGATGTCTATGTCGGAATGGATGTCGGTGTCCTGTTAGAGACAAGGAGTTCCGGGGAGGAGGGAAAACAGGAACGTTATATCAGCCAGATTGGATTTTTTTCCAGAGAAGATGGAAAAAATCGATGTGTCCTAGCGGTGCAGGGAGGCCAGCTCATAGAGCAGCAGGAGTTGAAATTTTTACCGGAGGACATAAAGAGAAAAATGGATAAAGCAGGGATTACAGATGTATTTTACTGTGAACAGCTGCAAAAAATGTTAGAAGAAGAGGGAATGGTGTATGAAAAAAATGTGGACGCTTAAAAATGCCGCAGTCGCCGTTTTAGGAGCATTATTTCTTGGGGGAATCTGTAAACTTGGAATTTTTTTCAGTGTGATGCTGGGAATCAGTCTTTTTCTTTTGCTTCCCGGAATCATGTCGGGATTGCAAAAAGAGAGAGAATCGTCGGAACGTTTTCTAGAGGTTTGTATTTATTTAGAGCAGATGGAGGGAGCGTATCGAAAAAACCGAAGAATCTACCAGTCTCTATTAGAAACTGAAATGCTTTTTAGGGATGGAAAAATGAAAGAAGTGTTACAGAAGGCAGTGAGGGAGTATGAAAAGGAAGATGCGGGGGCGGATGTATCGAAAAAAGCACTTTCTATCATAGAAGAAGCCTATGGATGTGAACAGATGGAATTAATGCATGATTTCTTTTTAAGAAATGAAGCACGGGGCGGAAATCCTGAAAAAGCCATCGGCATTTTAGACAAGAGGAGAAATGCATGGATTGAAGCTACGGAAAAATGTATGAGTGAGAAGAAAAATATGCTGATCTCTGTGATCCTGTCTACCGTGATCCTTTTCATTGTTTCGGAAGCGCTGATGTTTTTCCTGCCCAATGAGATGAATGTTATGACAAAGATGCCGGAAAGATTTGCAGTCGTGATAGAGATCAGCTGTTTATTATGTCTGATACGCCGTGCGATCAAAAAAAATGCAGCAGACTGGTTAGAAAAAAATAGTGAAAGACCGGAAAAGGACATCAAAAGGGAATATCTTTTTATTGAAAATTATGATGCAAAACGAGTATTATTCTCCAGTATCAAGTGGGCATGCCTGCCGGCAGGTCTGATGCTTCTAAGTTATCTTTTGAGCAAATCTTTTTTGAGTTTTGCCATAGGATTTCCAATTACAATTCTGATGTTGAATCAACATAAATTAGACTATGCACTTAAGAAAAAAAGAATCAAAAAAGAGATTGAGCGGGATTATCCGAAGTGGTTGTTAGGCGTTATCCTGTTTATGGAAACGGAAAGTGTACAGGGAGCAGTCTTTAAATCGAAGGATACCGCACCGAATATTTTAAAATATCCGTTAGAAAAAATGTGGGAAACATTGCAGAAATTTCCTACAAAACCGGATGCGTATTTTCAGTTCTTAGAAGATTATGATGTGCCACGAGTACATGAAAGCATGAAACTGCTCTATGCAATATCAACCGGAAAAGGCGGAAATACAAAAGAACAGATGCTTCAGATCGTAGAAAAGAACAATACCATGACGATGCAAAGTGAACGGATGAAAAATGATAACAAAGTTGCAGGAATGATGGGATATCTGTTTTATCCGGTTCTTCCGGTCGGAGTAAAAATGATGGCGGATATGTTCCTTATGATGCTTACATTGTATCAGAACATGGGACAGGTATTATGATTTTTATGCAGTAAAAGGAGGAACTAATGGATACTGTGATCAAAGGTTTTTTAGGAGTATTTATTTTTGCAATGATCGTCTATTTATCAGCAGGATTGATCTCGGCAGAGATGGATACTCATGCAGCAAGGAGTTATATGGATAGTGCAAAAAAGGAAATTGCAGAGTCTAATATGTCCCCAACCGTGATCACTGCCGTACAGGAACAGGCAGCAAGAAATGGATATCAGATGCAGATCACAACATATGGAGATGTTTTAGAGACAGATGGCGTAGAACTTAAGATGACCTATCATTATAAAATTCCAATTTTAGGAGTGGATCAGACACACATGGAAAGGGGATATGTAAATTAATGGAAAATTTAATTAAACAAAATGGCGAGACACTGGTGTATATAGCATTGTTTCTGCCGGTCATAGGTGGACTGGCAGAGGTATTAAAGGTGCTCAGTAGTTTATAACAAGGGGGATGTAACATGAAAGAATTTATGAACCAGCATGGTGAAACAGTTCTTGCAGGAACTGCAGCAGCATTGGTGATCAGCAGTTTTGCAGGAATGGCATTTGGAGGAGGATTTTCGCGTATAGCACATATTTTTTCTTCCTGGCTTTATGGGTAAGGAGGCAGTATGAAAAAAATAATACAGCTGATCGGTGGAATTTTCGTTGCCGCAATCTTAGTGATTGCGGTAACTGTTATTTATCAAAATCAAATTATCCCAAGACTAAAAACGGATGCTTTTAAAAATACAGAAAAGGAAACGGATTTTAGGGATGAAAGAGCTTTTTATGAAGCAGTATCGTATCATCCGGTATTTGAATATACAGGAGGAACAGCACAAAAAACAGTAATAGCATATGACGAAAATAATCAGGCAACAGCAGCTTCCGTAGAATATTCCGTATTAAAAGATATCTGTGTTACAGATAAAAAAGATGACTATGAAAAAACACTTGCCGAAGCCGTGGAGGAAAACCGGATCCGTAACATTGAGGTTACGGTAAGCACACCGGACAAAGAAGAGACATCCGATGCTTCCTATGCTAAAGAAAACCAGACCCTTACCTTTACAAAAAGCGGTATCTATTTAGTAAAGGTAACAGGAAAAGATGCATATAACAACCGGGCAGAAACCGAGTTTTTAGTTCCGGTGGAAACACAGTGGAAATCAGAAAATAACGATAACTGGTAAAAAGGAGGGAAAGATCCATGAAAAATATCGTGATCGGCGTGGCATCTGCCATCGTACTGGTGCTACTGTTGTTCTGCATTTACACGTTGCAGGGGGAAGCGACCAGAAAAACGGAATCCTCCGATTCCATTACACAGGCAATGGAGAATGCGGCAGCAAAGATGACAGAGGATGAGGAAGTGTATACCGGCAATGAAGAGTTCCGGACAGCCTTTGTGCAGAACCTGATGCTCCAGTTAGACTCTGCTTCTGATGTCAAAGTAAAGATCTTAATGTCAGATTACCAAAAAGGACTGATACAGGCAGAGGTCACACAGCATTATAAAACTCCCCGTGGAGATGAAAAGGATGTTACGCAGACCAGGACCATTCTGGTAGAGAAGAACAAAAAAAACCCATAGGGAAAGGAGAGAGGAATCCATGAAACGAAAAGCGGTTGTAAGATTATTAGCCGGAACCTTATGTACTGCCACCATGGCAGGAAGCATCCTGCCGGATACGGCGGTGGCATATGCAAAGGAAAATCCGGTGGGGACAGTGGAAACAGCCACACAGGAAGAAACATCGGATACAGATAAAAAACCGGAAGCAGAAACACCGGAAAATACGGCAGATCCCGTAGACGGCAAGCAGAAAGAAGAAGATCCGACTGCCATAAATATGGAAGCAAAGGAAGAGGAAGCGTCAAAAAATAAAAAGGAAGATGGAAAAACAGGACAGACAGATTCCGGGGAGCAGGAAAAACAGCCGGTACAGGAATCCGGCGGTGCGGCAAATGATTTTAAAGTGGAGAAAAAGACAAAAAAGAGATCCGAAAACAGCACCGACAAGAAAAAAACGGAAAAGGGAAATGATTCACGAACAGAGCAGAACGAAGTAAAACCTCCAGTGGAGGAAGTCTTTGATGAAGGATACGCTGCTTCCTGCAAGACCTATAATGACATTTTAACAAACCTTTCCTTTGCAGAGGACAGTACCGTGCAGGATACGGCAAAATTCTTTGTGGATGAATGCAAGGAAGATCTCAAAAAGTTAGCAGATCCGAAAAGAAATTTAAGTGCCTTTTTAGACGGCAGCTATGAGGCTGCCATCAGAGCGGAAGAAGGAGAAGACGGATCACAGGATACCGAAAATGTAAGACCGACCGAACTGGTCACACAGTATGAAGAGAGCAAGCCGCAACTGGATGAGGTCATTGCCTGCTTAAATACCTTTGTGACAACCGATCATGAAACGCCGGAAGAAAAGGAAGCGGCATTACAGGCAGCATATGAAACACTGGATGCCTACTTAAACGCATCCAATGCCTGCCGTCCGCAGGTGTCATTGGAAACGCAGGAAAACGTATCCGTGCCGCTGGCAGCAGAAAAGACCGTCACAGAGAACGGAGTGCGGGCATTTGGCTGGAAGTATGATAAGTCTTATACAAGGATCAGTACCAATGATGTGGCGACCATTCAGGCATATGCAAAAAAAGGAGGAAAATACCTTATCAAGCTCCAACCAAAAGCAGATGGAGGAAAAAATCTTTATTGCGGACAGCGGATCGACGTATCCAATCATACAGAACTTGTTATCGTAAGTGAAAGTACAAACATTTCTCTTTGCGTTAAAAGCACCATGAGTAAAGACCCGAATACCTATTCCGATATGTTCCGTGTGGAAAAGGGTTCCTCCCTGACACTGGGGGATAATGAGAAAAACGGAAAACACGGTGTCATTTTGGATGGAAGAGGCACAGCACACATGGGGAGACTGGTCTGTGTGGAAGTCGGCGGCAGCTTAAACATCTATCCGGGAACGGAGATCAAAAACAACAACAGCATGGACGGACGCGGAAGCGGAATCATTAATAAAGGAACCATGATGATGTATGGCGGTACGATCAGCGGCAATAAATTTGCCACAACGGAAAAGAATTTTCAGGAAGTCAACCTCAAAGACGATGATGATAAGACCTACTGCCATGGAGGAGGACTCAGAAACGATGGAAACTGTACCATCAAGGATGGTACGATCAGCGGCAATACGGCAGCTACCGGAGGCGGTATCTATACCACGGGACCGGATTATGAGTCCGATCAGAAGGAAGCCGTCCTTAAGATCACAAAATGCAAAATAGAAAACAACAAAGCACTTGGTACGGACCGTGGAACCGGAGGCGGTATCGTGGTCGGTTCCTATATGGGATCTTACTACGACAAGACCTTAAAAAAGAACGTACCATATGTAAAAAACGGTGGAACGCTGATCATTGACGGAGGCGGTAATAATGAAGTCCATATCAGCGGCAATACGGCAGGAAACAGAAACTTCGGAGTTGCCGGAGGCATTATGAACAACGGATATGCAGAAATCAAAAACTGCATCATCGAAGATAATCAGGCATACAGCAAAGGAGCGGTCAAAAACGGTTCTTATGATGCGACAAAACCGGATATCCGCTATGGTGGACAGTCACGCCATGAAGGAACCATGGTCATGGAGAAGGTCAGCATCAAAAACAACGTGGCAAGGGAAAAAGGGGAAGATGGAACTCCAAGCAGCTCGGCAGTTGGAAACCATGGGAACATGACCATCAAAAACAGCAACATCCATGACAATACCTCAAAAGGACTCGCCAACTGCGGCACCGAAACAGGTCAGCCTGTCACACTGACCGTACAGGATACGGAGATCTATAGAAATAAGTCAGACGGCATCCATGCCTACGGTGAAAAGTCCGGTGCCGTGATAGACGGATGTAACGTACACGATAACTCCGGTCATGGCATCCGCAACAGCAGGACACTGACCTTTTCGGGAGGTACGACGAAAAGTGAGCAGAACGGAACGGCAAATAAATTTTATTACGGGTTAAAAAATAATGCAGGCGGTGATATCAAGATCCGGACCGGCTTAAACATCACAAAGAGTGCATCGAACGGTATCAGCAATGCAGGAAGCGTAACCCTTGCAGCAGGAAATACCCTGACCGTAAAAGAGAACAGGATCGGTATCAGCAACACCGGAACCTTTAAGGCAGACGGAACACTGGATGTAGAAAAAAATACCGGAACAGCCGTAAAGAACAGTGAGAACGGAACGTTTGACCTCAACAGCAATTCCACCATCGTAAACACCATGGCAGACGGAACCGCCATCATCAATGAAGAAAGCGGCGTCTTTACGGTAAAGAGCGGAACACAGCCGACCATCAGCGGGAAAGGCAAAGGAATCAGCAACAGTGCTACCTTCCACTATAACGGAAACGGAACCGTAACGGGAGATACGGATAACGGCATTTATAACAGCAGTACCGGTGTGTTAAACGTAACAGGCGGTGTGGATGTTACCGGTATGCAGAAACCGGGCATCAGCAATGCGGGAACTGCCACCATCTCTGGAATGGCAAGAGTACGGAGTGCCAGCAAAACGGCACTCTCCAACGGTAAGACCGGAACCTGCACCATCAGCGGTCAGGCTACGTTCCAGTATCTAGGTGGAGCAATCGGAACAGTCAACAATAAATCCATCTATAACGAAGGTCGCCTGATCAATACCTCGGCTGCAACCTATCTGTCCTCAAACAATAATTCCGTCTTACAGAACGGAACGTTTGAGATATCCTCGGATGCAAGCCATTCCAAGAACCTGTGCATCTACCTCTATGAGCAGAAATTTGTTACCGTTACCGGGACGCTCAACAGCGTCAACTACTTACAGCCAAAGAACCGGAAAGCAGGAAGAAAAGTGGCACAGGCATCCTATGCAGGAGCAGATGGCAGTACGATCCTAAATAAGCTGGCATTAACGGATGACAGCAAGTTCTGCTTAAGGAGCGGAAAGACACTGAACCTACAGAAAGCCAATGCCGCATTAAAGGGAAGTGGGATCAATGCATCGGACCTGATGGCAAAGGATGTCATCTTAAGTGAAGCCGTACAGGTTACATACAAAAGCGGATTAAATGCAGACATCGCATGTACCATGCCAAAAACACAGGATACCTACTGGTATGAGGATGTAAAGGTAAAGGCATCCGTAAATGTAAACGGAAAAGAGAGCATGAAGCCGTACATTCAGGATAAGGCACAGAGAAACATCTATCAGTTCCTCGGATGGTATGATAAGGACGGTGTGCAGCGTTATGATCCGGTGACGGATCAGTGGTATGACCCGGAAACCAGGAAATGGTCCAAAGAGTATACCTACAGCGGTGCCAAGGATCTTGTCCTGACGGCAAGATGGGAAAAATCCTACAACATCGCCTACCATGGAAACGGTCAGACCGTGGGGGATGACTACACACAGGAAAAGGATAAGAGCCTGATCATCTCCGATACGGAAATGTATAAGTTTGACGGAAAGTTCTACAAGGGACTGGTCGGGGAAGATACGTTCCAGAGGACGGAAACATACAAAAAAGATGAAAACGGAAACCTTCTGGATAAAAACAACAAAACCGTAACCGATGAAAGACGTGCGGCAAAACTGACGAGCTTAAACCCGGACACCGGAAAGGAAGAACCGTGTGAGGAGCAGTACAGTGTGAAGGAATGGGGAACATCGAAAGATGTGCTGAGTGAAGATAATGGAGAACGAACTTTTGAACTAGGTAAAGAACGAATCACAGGAGAAGTATATGATATTGCATTGCAGTCTACCAATGACAAAGGCGAAAACCTCTGCATTACCTATGATGCACCGGATGACATGGTGAAAAAGGGAAGGGAAGAAAAGCCGGCAGATAAGCTGAGCCTTGGCGTAAAGAAACAGGATGCTGCCGTTTATGGTGCTTCACAGGGGAAAATGACCAGCGGTACATGGCTGAACATATATGCCGTATGGGACAAGTTCCCACAGCTGGATGCCTACAACCGTTACTTCACGTTAAAACAGGCAGAAAACGGAGAGATCACAACGGAAGCCCTGCTTACCACCCTGCGTTTTAAGGACGAGGAAGATACAGACGGCAGGTACCTGTATTCTAAGGATTACGAGTACAACAAAAAGGAAAACTGTCTGATCATCAAAGGAAAAGACGGTGCCACCTTAAAGCTCCGTGCGGAAACAGACATGGAAAGCCTTAAGGAAACCGGAAAGAGCACCATCCGCTACACCTTAACGGATTCCGCAGGAAACATCACGACCAAGGAGGTAGAGTGCTGGATCGTGGATACTTCGGACATCCAAAAAGAGTATGACACCTATGTACGTTTCATCAGTCCGAAATACTACAAAAAGAACGGTGCATATGTTTCTAAGGAGAACGGAGGACTGGAGGAAAACTCCATCTGGAAAACGGACCCGGAGTATGCCGCATTGTTAGACAAAGCCATGAGCAATGAAAAACGCGGCATACAGAAAAAGAGTGTCCGTGTATTCGGTGTGAAGTTTGAAGCAGATGATCCGGGAAGCGGAACATGGGATCATGTGGAAGAAACATGGGAGTTCACACATGAACAGGTAAGATCCGTGGATGACTTTGTGGATGAGCATGGTTACATGAACTATAAGGAAAAGGACGGATTAAAGAAATTCCGTGAGCAATATAAAGACTGTATCAAGTAGTACAGAAAATGCCGGGTGCTGCGTATGCGGCATCCGACATTCCGATAGAGCCGCCTCATCATGGGGCGGTTTTATTATTATGATCGTTTATTTTTCTGTTATTCTTTGGCTATCTTTTATCTATCCCGTTTCTATCCTCATGCTATCCGAAAACTATAATTTCCTTTACATGCCACAATCCCGCAGAAATCAAGGGTTTTGTGGATTTTGGTTGACACAATCATTATGCTATTTTACAATTATAAAATATGTATAAAATAGCTATAATATAACTATTTTATATTGAAAAAAAGTATAAATAATGGTAAAATATATTTAGTAATAAAGGAAATACAAAAACTACATTTTTAAAATACATATTCTGTGGAGGATTTCAATTATGAAAAAAAGAGTTTTAGCATTGATCTTAGCATCGGTGATCACCTTGACAAATGGTAACATCGCATTTGCAGCGGAAGCAGACAATGAAAATACAACAGATACAATGGTTATGGAAGAAGCTGTAGGAGAAAGCACACAGCCGAAACCGGAAGAAGATTTAGAATCTGAAGAACCGGAAGAGGTTGCGGAAGATGATCCGGCAGAAAATGAAGAGGAAACTGCTACAAATACTGTTACAACAGATAAAACAGACAAGAGAGAAGAGAACATTGATAATACCACATCAGAAAACATCACCGTGGAAACACTGGAAGATGTACCAGAACAGGGAGTAGCAACCAGTGGGAATTACGGTGCTAACATGGGTAATAACATCACATGGAACTTTGACGAAAGCACAGGTACTTTGACATTATCCGGAAATGGAGAAATGTATGATCTGCCGGATGGAGAAAAAGCACCATGGAGAAAAGATTTTAGACAGCAGGTACAGCACATTATCATTAAAGATGGAATTACAAGTATCGGAACAAAGGCGTTTTATGCACTTGATAAAGTTGTAGACATTCGTATTCCGAACAGCGTGAAGATAATCAAGAAAGGTGCTTTACAGAAATGCGAAAGTATCAAAGAACTTCATTTACCAAATGGTTTAGTAGGCATCGGAGAGGATGCGTTTGCTTTTATGAATGAATGTACGGGATTCAAGATTGATAACTCTGAAGAAGCTTCTTTCCATACTATCAATGGTGTGTTGTTTTTCGGAACAACCTTGCTCTATTATCCACAGAATAAAGCAGGGAACTCTTACAGTATTCCATATGGAACACAGATTGTAAAAAGCTGGTCGTTTACAAATCCTAAATATTTAACAACCGTATACATTCCAGAAACGGTAGTTAAAACTGGTGGTGATTCTTTTGCAAATCAGAAGCATAAAATGACAAATCCGATGACTTTTTGGGTTTCCACAAAAGGAAATTGTACAATGAATAAGGGTACATTTAGCAGCCTGCCATCTGGTTCAAAAGTAAAAGTAAAAACCACTGAATTAATGGATAAGTTAAAAAATTCCACATTAGAGGATGATGCAACTACAGTAGAACTCTATCAGCAGAACAATAACTATGACAATTACAATGCCATGAAACATGGATATGCTGATAAATCAAAACAGATTACATCCGGTACGATCCACCTTTTCGGAGTACATCAGGATGCAGCTACCGACTGCGTAACATGGAAAAGCAGTGATCCATCTGTTGCAGCCATTGTTGTACCAGAGGCTTATTTGGGAGATGATATAAAAGACCATATCCGTTATAATGAAGCGGAAACATCTTGCTCCGGTGGCTATGTCAAAGGCGGCACCAAACCGGGAACAGCCACCATTACCGTTACAAGGGAAGATAAAAAAGAACTTTTTTCCTTTACGGTTAAGAACGTGGTCCCGACTACAAGCACGGAGATTTATCATCAGGCAGACGGAAAACAGCAGGTATTAGGAAACAGCCTGTGCATCCATACAGGAAAAAGTGATACGGTCAGCTTACAGACCGTACCGGAATTAACCACGGCATTAGCAGGAACGGTTACATGGACTTCTTCAGACGATTCCAAAGTCGTTGTGGAACCCAGTGGGGCATATAATGAAAAAGCAACCCTCTCCCGGAAAGCAGCCGGTGATGTTACCGTAACGGCAGCCATGAAAGATGAGAATGGTAAAGAAATCAAAAAAACGTTTCAGGTTATCGGAGATAAGAGTACCGAAGACTGGTACGTCCTTGTAAATGATGGTGACCGGGTATGGGTGACAGATTCCACACCGGTAAAACCTATCGTGGTAGTGAGAGACAGTAAGGGTACGGTATTCAAAGAGGGAACTGATTACACCGTACAGTATCAGGATAATTATCTCCCGGATGGAAAGGCAGCACAGGGTGTATATGTATATGTTACACCGATTGGTTCGTATGTCGGCAATCCGGTTTTAACAGGACTGCTCAGCCTCTGCCGTGGCGAACAGACGGACGATACGGATAATCCTAAAAATCCGGACACTAATCAGAAAAAAGACGATAATCAGAATACCTCTGATTCAAAAAAACCACAGAACTCTTCCACTACGAATAATCTGAAAAAGCAGAAGATTACCAAAGTATCTTCCGCTTATAAGAAATCAGTCGGACAGAGTTTTACCTTAAAACCAAAAGCCAAGGGCAAGATCACCTATAAGACCGGTAACAAGAAAGTTGCAACGGTCAACAGCAAAGGAAAAGTAACCGTAAAGGGAACCGGAAAGGCAACCATCACGGTAACGGCAAAGGCAACATCCACCTACAGCAAGAGCGTGAAAAAGATCACGGTCTACGGTGTACCGAAAAAACCGGAAA